>JAIOHN010000326.1 GCA_019912985.1 Anaerolineae bacterium
GTCCAGGGCTGCCCTTCGCCACCGAAAGCGATGTCCCGGTGACCACTGCCGACATCCCCGCGACCTTGCTCGATGTGGCCGGGTTGGAGCCGTGGACGGATGTGGATGGCATCTCGCTGCTGCCGCATCTGCGCGGCGAACAGGCGCTGGATGGACGCGTCGTCTGCGGCGAGAGTACCGGAACCGCCTTCGCCACTGATGGCCGTTACAAGTACATCTACTATGTGAAAGGCGGGGTCGAGCAGTTGTTTGATGTACCCAATGACCCGGACGATTTGCATGACCTCTCGGCGCAGCAGCCGGAGACCGTGCAGCGGCTCCGACGTCACCTGATCGACTATCTGGCCGGGTTCAACCGTCCCTACGTGGAGAACGACCAGTTGGTCGTTGAAGATGCGACCCTCGATGAGCGCAAGCTGCGGGCGCAAAATCCAGCGGCGTGGCGCGGGCCACTGCGTTGGGGACATGGTTACGATGGATAAACCGGAGCGCTGCCGAGCAGTAGGGTAAGCGTCCACGCGGAGTCCATGAACAAACTGCATTCAGGCGTATGGTAAGAAAAAGAAAGGATTTCATCATGCGCCTGAAAATTTTCTTATCCTTGTTTCTGCTGCTTATCGGCATGTCGCCAGCGGCAGCCCAGGCTGAATACAGCATTTATGCCACCGCGCAGCGCTTCGACGGCGGGCAGATGATCTGGCGCTCGGATAATGGCACAATCTATGTGCTTGCCAACAGCGGTCAGGCATTGACCTTTCCCGCACTCGCTTATCGTGATCTGCCCGATAACCCCATCTTCGGCACACCGCCCAGCCGCCTCCGTCCCATCTTCGGCTTCGGCAAAGTATGGGGCAACCATCAATCCGTGCGTGACTTACTCGGCTGGCCGATTCGCCAGGAGATTGGCTACAACCTGGGCGTGCGCAGCACGGGTGGCAGCACCTTCCTTCGTCAGCTGGATGGCATCGTCCTTGAAGTGCGATCCAACGGCAGTTGGCAGTATGTGAATGACAACCCACCCGATTATCCGACCATCCTCAATTTCAGCGTGACACCGCAGCAGGTTCCCGCAGGCGAACGGGTGAATGTCTCGTGGAGCATCACGGGTACGGAGATCGCGCTGCTGGAAATGTACGATGGCGATACTACCAGCGGGACGCCTTTGCTGCTGCTGGAAAATCTGCCAACCACTGGCAACACCGTGGTCAATATGCCGCTGCAAAGCGCAGGTGTGGTACGGCTGGTGATCTGGGGCGCGAACCGCTATCACGGTTATGTGCCGGTGACGATGTATGAGCGCGTGGTCAGTGACTCGCGCCTGGTGCAGATCACGAGCGCTCAGTTTGGCGAAGTAATAACGTATGCCGCCTACCAGCGTTATGATCGCGGATTTATGCTGTGGCGGCAGGACGAAGGGACAGTGCTGGTGTTTGCGGATGGCGGCGCGGTCTACACTTTCTTGCAGGCATTTTACGGCGGTATGGCGGATAACCCTGTGCCGGTACCCGATGGCGTGATCGCGCCGCGTAATGCCTTCGGCAAAGTGTGGGGCAACTTTCCTTATGTGCGGGAGGCGGTCGGCTATCCGGTCATTCAGGAACAGGGTTACACTTTGAATGTCACTCATTATCCTGAATCAAGCATGTACACGCTGCCAAATAATTCACCCATCCTTGTCGGTCAGACCTGGCGGCCCGCCACCTGATACGAGCCTTTGGGGTCGCGTTTGACGCCAGGATCGCGTCGTTTTACACTGGAAACAGCAAATAAGGGGGAAGGTGCCGCCATGCAAACCGAACTGACGGATGTGATTACCAGCGAAGAGCAGCTGCGCGAGATCATCGGACACCCATCTGAGCGCAATATTCAGAAAGTGATTCCCATTCTGGACGAGCACTGCCGGATGTTCATTGCCAGATCACCGTTCATGCTGCTGGCCTCCACGGATGTGCATGGGAGGTTGGATGTCTCGCCAAAAGGCGATCCGCCCGGTTTTGTGCAGGTGCTGGATGACAAAACCCTGGTGATCCCGGACCGACCGGGCAACCGCCGGGCAGACAGCCTCACCAACATGCTGCACAATCCTCAGGTTGGACTGTTATTTATGATCCCGGGCAAGCGTGAAACCCTGCGCGTGAGCGGCAACGCGCGTATTGCCAGAGACGAATGGCTGCGTGAGCGGATGGCCGTGCGCGGCAAAGTGCCAGAACTGGCGATCGTGGTCACGGTGGAAACAGCCTTCATGCACTGCGCCAAATGCCTCATCCGGTCGCAGCTTTGGGAACCGGAACACTGGCCGGACTTCAGCGACCTGTCATCACTGGCGCGTGTGCTGATTGATCACGCCAATCTCACCTGCACTGTGGATGAATTTCAGGAAATCATCGATGACAGTTATCAAAACCATCTGTACTAACCTGGACTCTGTATCGCCAGCGGAAAGCAGAATAATGTGCCGGAGTAGCGGCCCGTTTTCTATATCGCTGAGCTGAAACGGAGATTACAATAGGGCTGCATCAGGTGAGAGGATGTGCCTCCCTGATGGCATGACTAACATAGCACCACAGCGAAGGAAAGAACGGTGTTTACCGCATTAATCAACCGCAGCACTCGTCCCACCGAATGGCAGAAAATCCCCTGGGACGACCCCGATTTCAGCCGCCGGATGCTGGCAGAGCATTTGAGCCAGTCGCATGATCAGGCCAGCCGCCGCTTCAACATTATTGACCAGCACGTAAAGTGGATTCACACCAAAGTGCTTCAGCAGCAGCCTGCCAATATCCTTGATCTTGGATGTGGCCCCGGCTTTTACACCAGCCGATTCACGGCGCTGGGACATACCTGCACTGGCATGGATTTCTCACCCGCTTCAATCGACTACGCCCGCGAGCATCACCCCGGCAGTGAATACATCCTGGGGAATGTCTGTGAGCTGGATTATGGTGGACAGTATGATCTGATTACCATGATCTATGGCGAACTGAACGCCTTTGCGCCCAAAGATGCTGAGCGCATCGTCAACAAAGCACACACCGCCCTCAAGCCGGGCGGAAAGCTGCTGCTGGAAGCGCACCCCTACGAGGCGATTTATCGCTTTGGGCAGGAAGGGACCTCATGGCATACTGCTCAAAAGGGGCTGTTTTCAGATGAGCCGTACCTGTGCCTGATCGAATCACGGTTTGAGACCGACTGTACCATCTCTTACTACTACGTCTATGCAGTGGTTTCAGGAGCGATGCAGCAGTACATCACCATGCACCAGGCCTATACAGACGACGAATACCGTCATCTGCTGCAGGCATTCGAGCGCGTGTCGTTTTACCCCTCATTGACCGGCAGCGCGAAGACGGGCGATCTGTATGTGATTGTCGCGGAGAAATAACGATTGTGAGGAATTGTGACCGTCCTGTTTGGGGCGGTCACAACAGGGAATTTACGCTAACTTGTGTACGCCGGACCAGCGCAGCAGAATGAACGCGCCAAGCAGACCGTTCAACAAACCATAGAGCGCCATCGTGTTTGGCGTGCCAATACTTTCAGCAATGAAGCCCATCGCCAGCGCGCCGAAGGGGGTCAGCCCCAGGAAGGTCAGCGTGAACAGGCTCATCACGCGCCCACGAAACTCGTCCGGCACCTGCTTCTGGATGAGGGTGTTGATGTTGACGAAAAACAGCACGTAACACGCACCCATGAGTCCCATAAAAACCGCTGCCGGGACAATCGAGGTCATGCGAGAGAGCAAAAACACCACCACCGAGATTGCGATCAGGATGAATGATACCACCCACCCATGTCCGAAGCGGTGCGTGAGCCACACCGACCCCAGCGCGCCAACGACTGCGCCGATGCCCTGGGCAGTGCTCAAAACAGAATAACCATCAATGGGGGAGTTCAGAACTTTCGCAGCGAAAGCGGGTAATACCGTCACCATATTGACGGCGAACAGTGACATGACTGCGGACATCAAAATCAGCGGGGCAATGGTGATATGTCCGCGCGAAAATTGCACTCCCTCACGCATTTGCGCCAGCGGGGATGCCCGCCGGATGGCAGTAACCGCACGCGGTACGCGCATAATCACCAGCGATAACAGCACCGCCAGGAAGGTTGCGCCATTGAGGAAAAAGCACCAGCCTGCGCCAACGGTCGCCAGCAGCGCCCCCGCGAAAGCCGGGCCGATGATGCGGCCTCCATTGACCATCAATGAGTTGAGCGTTACCCCACTGTCGAGGTCTTCCATACCGACCAGATCGCGGATAAACGCCTGTCGTGCTGGCGCATCCAACGTGCGCAGAATGCCGCCCAACAGCGCCAACACCACCACATGCCATACCTGGACAGTCCCGGTCAGAGTCAGCCAGGCCAGGACAAACGCCAGTGTCATTTCCAATGTCTGGGTAAACAGCAGAATATCGCGGCGGCGAAAACGGTCGACGACCACCCCCGCAAATGGCGAGAGTATGAGTGAAGGTGCGCCAGCCGCACAGGCCACAATCCCCAACCAGCCCTCAGACTGCGTGAGATAGTACACCAGCCAGCCTTGCGCCAATGCTTGCATCCATGTGCCGGTGATCGACACCAGCTGCCCGCCGAAGTACAACTTGAAATTGGTATGCCGTAACGCGGAAAAAGTTCCGGTTTGGCTGATTGAAGCCATAAAAACATCCTGACTGGGTGGGAGTTAATTAGCACCATTTCTAATTGTTAGCCCGCTTGTGCCTTCACGCACTAAGACCAAAGCAGTCCAACTTCCCCCGCCGTACAAAAATTGGACTCTTCTACACCGAATCATAGAAATCACTCAGGGGAAATTCATTTTGCCATCTATTGGAAAATCGGGTTTCATGTCATGAATACCTAGGCAGATATAATAAACTGATTGAGAGGACTCATAGGGAAGATTTACATGCTTAATCTGGTCGTACTCCGCTGTCAGCATATCAACAGGTCGAGGCAATTTTACGAGGTCCTTGGCTTGAGCTTTGTAGAAGAACAACACGGTGTAGGCCCAGTACATTTTGCGTGCGAGATCAATAATGTTGTGATAGAGCTTTACCCACAAAATAAGAAAGGCTTTACCAGCAATCTGATGTTGGGATTCGAGGTTTCCTCTTTTGAGAATACCCTCGCTGCCCTGGCAAAGCTTGATTATGTTCCAAAATCACCGCCCCAAAATGGTCGCTGTATTGTGCTGGACCCTGATCAGAATCAGGTCATGCTGACCAGTAATCCGGTGCAAAGCATTTAGCAGGAACCAGCAAGTTTGAGTCAATCGTCATCTGGTGGCACTCAAAATGGGAGTTTGCAGTCAGAAGATTGGCGGCTATACTGCATCGTTTGAACAAATTACAGAAATGGAAATGTTTATGCCTGTTCTCCTGGCACTGCTGGCCGGAGTGACAGCAGTCGGTGGCGGGACCTACCTGGGACTGCAACTGGCGAAATTTCGCCGCCGCCGTGTCCAGCATCCTGACCCGATCACGCTGGTGACCAATCCAGACACCACACTCAGCCTTACGCGCGCTGAAAGCGGTACGCTCGAACTCCGCTGGCAGGGTGCGCATGGCCCGGTGCAGGTCTATGCGGGTTTACAGCCGGATGATATTGACCGCAATGCCTTGATTGCCAGTGCTGAGGCAGGCAGCAGCCTGATGCTCGGCGCGCTGACGGATCGCCGCTACTTTGAGGTGATCATCGGTGACCACAAGCCCATGTTGGTGGCGGAGCGTGTGCTGCCACTGGCAAGTGTGGCGAATTTCCGTGATGCAGGTGGCTATCCCACTGCTGATGGCCGCTATGTGCGCTGGGGGCGCATCTATCGCTCCGGCTCACTCGGGCGTTTAACTGCCGAAGATGCGGCTTATCTTCAGGCGCTTGGAGTCAAGATGATCTGCGACCTGCGCAGCGCCGAGGAAGTATCCGACGAACCAGATCAATTGCCGCAGCCATTGGCAGCGCTTTATCGACATGAGCCACTCTTTTCCGGCGACAACAGCCGCGAACGGCTGCGCGCATTGTTGTTTACACCGGGCCGCCTGACGCAAATGCTGGCGGAAACCTACACCCGCGACATTCTGGAACACAACGGCCCCTACTTCGGTGATTTGCTGCGGCGCATGGCCGACGAATCGAATCTGCCGCTGCTGATTCACTGCACGGCGGGGAAAGATCGCACCGGGGTGACAGTCGCGCTGCTGCTGCTGCTGCTGGGCGTGCCTGAGGAAATTGTGATCGCGGATTATTCGTTGAGCAACCATTATTTCACTCATTTCCGCGAGGTCGTGCAGCCGTTAATCAGGCGCATCGCCTGGATGGGGGTGACAGTGGATGATCTCACGCCGCTGCTCACCGCGCATCCCGATAACATGCGCAAGATGATCGACTACCTTCACGAGCACTACGGCACTGTGGAGCGCTACCTGCGTGAGCGTGGCGGCATCGATGACACCGTGATTGCGAATTTGAAAGCGGCGCTGCTGGCGTGAGTACTTCCGACCCGCAGCACCCGTGGCCGAACCGCAACCAGCCGGAATCCGAGTCCGATGATTCAGATATTGTCCTGATCTGGCGCTGGCGCTGTCCCAACTGCGGTCAGACCGCCTTCACGTTCGACCCTCGTACGCCGCCGGATATGTGCGATTACTGCGGCGATATGACCACCTGGAAGCGGGTCGAGGACAACGAGTGACTCGCGCTCAAAATGCTCACAAATCCGCAGGACGTAACCACACCTGTAAATCGCCAGCGGTTTCAAATCCCGATGCAAGGTAAAGTGCGAGATCACCGCGTTCATAACAGCAAGCGGGTTGATCGGGAAAAGCCAGCACCGCCGCTTCAAGCATCCGCTGCTTCTGCGTGATCGTCTCGCCAAACAGGTTGTTGATTCCATTCAGTCCATCGGCCAGCACTGCCGTAACCCCTGCGACAACACGTCCATCCTGTTTCCCTGCCAGCCACACAATATCGGGCTGATTCAGAAGTTTGGGCGAATACACCTCAACAGGAATATCCGGCCCGTTACAGGCCAGGGCAAACGCGCGCAGACCTTCGGCTGTGGTCACAGGTTCAATCTGGAGATCGCCTGGGGTTGGTGTGAGGGGTTGTGCGGCGCGATATAACCACTGCGCCTGAAACAGAATTTCAAAGCCCAGGCCGCGAAGGTCAAGCTGCGCCCACGAATCCTTGATGGCGACTACTTTTCCTGACCGGGCGGCGACCAACTGCTCGATGGCCGCCATTTTCTCAGCCTCTGTGCCACCCAGGGTGTCCGCGTTAGGGAAGATCGGCGGCATGTCGTGGATATTCTGCCACAGCACAGGCGTAAATTCCCCGCCGATCCCCAGGGCGGATACGGCCCTGTCAATCCACGCAGCATTGTTGGTTGCCATCCTGGCAATTTTATCGGTCACAATTTGCTCCTATTCAACGACGCATGGATGAATTTTACATAACGGTGCATTATTTACGCTCACAGAATGGCATTGAGCTTGCGTGTGGCATCAAACCCGAACGGGCTTTTCACTGCCACCGCACCGGAAGGCTTCGGCACCCAGAAGGGGAGTTTGATAAGCTTCAGGGTTGGATTATGGGCATCGAGTGTCAGCCGTGGGAAAGTTGCCCGGTCGCGCCATTCATAGCACATCACCTCCCACAGATAAGCCGCTGCCGCCTCGTGACCCTCCGCGAACCAGAAGTTGTCAATTTGCAGCTCACGCATCACCCCATCCGCCGGGATGATCTGTAAGATGCGATTCGCCAACCGCAGTACGGCAGGCATTTGTGTCAGCTCCATTTGCATCATGGCGGAAAGTTCCATGATTTGCAGACCCGCCAGCAAGTGGTTCTGTGCATCCTCCGCGACCCACCACTGCTTCACCGGGCGCTCGATCGGCGTTGCCGCGACAAACGTCCGGATGCCCTCGGCATGGAGCGGGTGGTGCAGGTTATAGTCAGCGAAATAGGTGTTGCAGTGACGGGCAATCTCCTCGAAATCTGCCGTGTCTGCCGGGCGAATGTTTACGCTGGTAATTGGCGTAGGGGGTGTGGTGCGCATCTTCAGTGGCGGGATGACGAATTTGCCGTAAAGTCCATCGGCCCATTTGAGTGCGTTGCGCTCGGAACCCGTGTTGCCGGACTGGATAAAGGCGAAGATGACCGCCTCTGGCCCCAGGACTTCATACGCTTTGTCGATGCGCCACTGCGCGATCTGCTGCGCAAGTCCCTGCTGCCGCACCACTGGATGCACCGCCAGCGAAGACAGATAGGCTGCTGGCTGGGCCACGCCGTCGATCAGGATTTCCTCAAAGGTGAAAGCGCCGACCCCGACCAGCCCTTCATGCGCTGGATGTTCTGCCACGACTGCGCGCACATTGGAATGCCGTGTCTGATAGGCATGAAAAGCGTCAATATGGTAAATCTGCCGGTACTGCACAGCACCACTATCTGGCGTCTCGTAAGTCAGCTTGTTGTATGCGGGACTATCCTCTGGTTGCATCTCCCTGAGTGTGAACATACGCGCTGTTCCCGCTAAGATTACCCATGACGCTGCGATAGTAGCGCGTTTACCAACACCCTCAAAAATTTGATGCTTCCGGCTGATTTTTATGCGGATAGACTTCTCCGCTCCGTCCTCAGCCCTGGGTTTGTTGGTCAATCTCCGTCAGCCGCCGTGTGAGAAAAGCGCGCTCTGTGTGATTCTGGCACAGATCAAGCGCGCGCAGATAAGCGCTGCGGGCGGCATCCCATTGACCGGTGCGCCGCAGCAGATCAGCCCGCGCCGCGTGCAGCAGATAATAATCCTGAAGCTCGCCCCGCTGCTCCAGCGCATCCAGCAGCGCCATGCCCTGTTCGATGCCAGCGGCCATCGCCACCGCCACGGCCCGGTTGAGTTCGATCACGGGCGAGGGAATCATGCGGTGCAGCAGCTCGTACAGCACCGCAATCTGCGCCCAGTCGGTATCCTGCGGCTGCTTCGCCTGGGCATGTAATGCGCTGATCGCCGCCTGAAGCTGGTAGGGGCCGGGGCGCTGCATCCGCAGTGCACGGTCCAGCAGTGCCAGCCCTTCCGTGATTTTTGCCTGATCCCAGCGCGTACGATCCTGCGCTTCCAGCGGCACCAGTTCGCCCTGAGCATCCACTCGTGCCTGCGCCCGTGAGTCGTGCAGCAGCATCAGCGCCAGCAGCCCCATCACTTCCGGGTTATCCGGCAGAGTCGGTTCTTTTTCCAGCAGCGCCATCAAAATGCGTGCCAGACGAGTCGCTTCTGCGCACAGGTCAAGCCGCATCAGCTGGTCACCCACAGGCGCGATATAACCCGCGTTGAAGATCAAATACAGCACTGACAGCACCGAATCAACCCGCGCCGCCAGGATGTCGAGCGATGGCACCTGATAGGGAATGCCTGCATCGCGGATTTTGCGCTTGGCGCGCACCAGGCGCTGCGCCATCGTCGGCAGTGGGACCAGAAAGGCGGTCGCGATTTCCGGCGTGGTCAGCCCGCCCAGCGTTTGCAGCGTCAGCGCGACCTGTGCCTCTTTCGCCAGGGCAGGATGGCAGCAGGTGAAAATGAGCTTGAGCCGTTCGTCGGGGATCGCGTCAAAATCCATCGGCATGTCCTCGCGTTCCAGGTCGATCAAGGCTTTCAGGGTGGATTTCTTGCGTTCCAGGGTTTTATCGCGCCGCAGCCGGTCGATAGCCTTGTTCCGAGCAACCGTCAGAATCCAGCCGCCGGGATTGCGCGGCGTGCCATCCACCGGCCAGCGTTCCAGCGCAAGCACCATCGCGTCTTGCACGGCATCTTCCACCAGCTCAAAATCGCCGATGTAGTTATAGAGCAGTGCGATGACGCGGCCAGCCTCCTGCTGGAATGTCTGCGCGATAAAATCCTGCATGGTCGTTAAGGCATCGGCATGACAGGCCGGACTTCGATGGTGCCATATCTGGCATCTGGCATTTTGGCGGCCAACGCGATCGCTTCATCCAGGTCTTTGCATTCCAGCACATAAAAGCCTGCCAGCTGCTCTTTCGTCTCGGCAAAGGGGCCGTCGGTGATGAGGGTTTCGCCATCCTTGACACGGACACTGGTTGAATTGCTGATGGGCTGCAATGGCGCACCGCCAGTCTTGATGCCGCGCTGCTGCACCTCACCCTCGAACGTGCCGTAATCCTGAAAATAGGCCTGGCGTTCGCTGTCGGACATCCCGGCGGTTACCGCTTCGCTGACATAGATCAATAACACGTACTGCATGATGTTTCTCCCTCTCTTGTCATCGGATCATCGAGAGAATGTTGTAGTCTCTCTACTAGAATGACGAACAACGCTGCGCGAAATCGACAGCACAGCGTTGTTTCTCTGAAATTTGCTTCTCCAGAGGGGATGATTCAGGGAAGGGATGCCGGAGAAGATGTTTTTACGAGACGCGTACGCCATCATGCGTAAACGGCGTGGGCTGCATCCGTAACTGTGTGTTCTTGTTGAAATACGTCAGCCGATGGCGCGCGACGGCAAAGTCATGGGTTTGCCCGGCTTCGACAGAGAGGCCGCTGCTGGCGGAAAGCGACGCCACTGCATCGACCTTGCCGGTCAGGCTGTCCACCTGCCCGTACACCCGTGACTCCGGACCGAGATATTCCACGCGAATCACACGGAAGGGGATGATAATCGGTGCTTCGTCGGTCACCGCCGTGACCGGGAGAAAATGCTCGGGATGAAAGCCGATGATGCAGCTGTCTTTATCGATGAGATTCATCGGCGGCGAGCCGAGGAAGGTCGCGACAAAAGTATCGGCAGGGCGCTGGTAAAGATCCTGCGCGGTGCCAATCTGCCGGATTTTCCCCTGCGAGACGACCGCGACCCGGTCGCCCATACTCATCGCTTCTTCCTGATCGTGGGTGACATACAGCGTGGTGACGCCCAGCTTGCGCTGGAACTGGCGCAGCTCTGCACGAGCCAGCCCGCGCAGCCGCACATCGAGGTTTGACAGCGGTTCATCCAGCAGGAAGACATCCGGCTCGCGCACCACCGCCCGTGCTAGCGCCACACGCTGCCGTTCACCGCCCGAAAGCTGTGACGGTTTGCGCTGCAACAGTCGGTCGATATTGAACAACTTGGCGGTGCGTTCTACTTTTTGCTGGATTTCGTTCCGGTTGACACGGGCGCTGCGCAGCGGAAAGCCGATGTTCTGCTCGACGGTCATGTGCGGGTAAAGCGCATAACTTTGAAACACCATCGAGATGTTGCGTTCGTTCGGGGCGAGGTTATTCACAATGCGCTCGCCGATGCGAATTTCACCGGTGTTCGGGATCTCTAACCCCGCGATCAAGCGTAAAATGGTCGTCTTGCCAGAGCCGGAAGGCCCCACTAACACCAGAAATTCACCATCTTTCACCGTCAGATTAATGTCTTCAATGCCCAGCACATCGCCATAATATTTGTCGACCTGCCGCAGTTCCACGAAAGCCATGCTGCGCCTTAACCTCTACTCAAACTTGGAATACGATACCGTATGAATAGTAGCACACCCGGCAAAGCTGCGCATTAATGTAGTCACGTGACGGAAATCAGGCTGAATTGGGCTTAACTTGGTGATCTAACCCAGGTAAGCGGAGACGATAGTGGGGTCCTGGCGTAAGTCAGCGGCGGGGCCTTCATGCGAGACAGTGCCGCGTTCCAGCACATAAACATAATCGGCGATTTGAAGGGCTTTGCGCGCGTTTTGTTCCACCAGCAGGATGGGGATCCCCTGCGCTTTGATGTCGGCGATCAACGCAAACACCTCATTGACCAACAGTGGTGCCAGACCCATGCTCGGTTCATCCAGGGTCAGCAGGCGGGGACGGGCCATCATCGCCCGGCCTACCGCCAGCATCTGCTGTTCGCCCCCGCTCAGGGAGCCAGCTTTCTGGTGGCGGCGTTCGCGCAGGCGGCTGAAGCGCTTGAAAATATCCTCTAAATCGTGTTCAACGGCCTCACGATCACGGCGGCGATAGGCACCAAGCATCAGATTTTCCAGCACACTCATGGTGGCGATCACCTGACGACCTTCCGGCACCTGCACCAATCCGAGTCCAGTGACACGGTCAGCCCGCCAGCCGGTAATATCGCGCCCATCGAAGTGAATACGCCCGCTGCGCGGCTTGAGCAGGCCGCTGATGGTGTTGAGCGTGGTGCTTTTGCCCGCGCCATTTGCGCCGATCAAACTGACCACCTGCCCCTGTTCTACGTTGAACGACAGGCCGCGCAGGGCTTTGATCGTGCCATAGCTGGTGTGCAGGTCATGAACTTCAAGCAGCGCCATCGTCGTCGTGTCCCAGATAGGCTTCGATCACCAGCGGATTGTGCTTGATGGCTTCCGGCGTGCCATGCGCGATAACCTCCCCGAAATTGAGCACATACACCTCGTCGCACACCTGATGAATCAGCGACATATCATGCTCGATCACCAGCACGGTCAGTCCCTCGCTGCGCAGCCGGATAATCTGTTCGCCAAGCTGCTGTGTTTCAATCGGGTTCATCCCGGCAGTGGGTTCGTCCAGCAGCACCAACTGTGGTGCAGTCGCCAGTGCGCGCGCCATCTCCAACCGCCGCTGATCGCCGTAAGGCAGATTGCCCGCCCGGTCATCGGCGACCTCAGTCAGGTGAAAGCGTTCCAGCAGCGTCAACGCCCGTTCGTGCAGTTGAGTTTCCTCGTGGCGAAAGCGTGGGGAGAAGATCAGCGAGTCGAAGATCGTCGCCTTGCCACGTCCATGCTGGCTGATGAGCAGGTTTTCCAGCACGGTCATCTCGCCGAACAGGCGGATATTCTGGTAGGTACGGGCGACCCCCAGCCGCGTGATGCGGTGCGGCGGTGTGGTGGTAATATCCTCTCCCTGAAAGCGGATACTGCCGCCCGTAGGATGATCGAGGCCGCTGATGTTGTTGATGAGGGTGGTTTTTCCCGCGCCGTTGGGGCCGATCAAACCAACCACTTTTTGCGCAGGGACACTCATCTGCACCCTGTTCAGCGCCTGTAAGCCGCCGAACTGCCGCGAGACATGATCCAGTTCCAGCATCAGCCGCCCTCCAGTGAGGGGTCGCGCGCTGGATTTTTCCCGCGCAGCCGCTGCCACAGCCGTGACCATCCCGCCGGATTGACCAACCCGCCCGGCAGGTAGACGATCACCAGCAGCAAAATCGTGCCGTTGGCGATGCCGCGATACTGCTTGAAGTCGCGCAGCACTTCCGGCATAGCGGTCAGCACCCATGCGCCGATAATTGGCCCCATCCAGGTAGAGGTCCCGCCGAGCACAGCATAAGCGAGGATGCTCACGACTTGATCGAAGCCATAATCGCCGGGGCTGATGGTGCGTGTCAGATGTGCCTTGAGCACACCCGCCGCCGCAGCCAGTACCGCGCTCATGATGAACACAGCGTTCTTGGTGTACACCACATTAATGCCCATGTTGGCCGCGGCCTGCTCATCCTGGCGGATGGCGGCCATCGCCCGGCCAAAGCGCGAACGGTGCAGGCGAATCAAAAAATAGATTGCCACCAGTAGGAAGGCGATGATATGCCAGGTTTCGGTGACTTTGGGGATACCGGTGATGCCAAGCGCGCCGCGCGTCAGGCTCACTTTCTCACCGACAATGCTGCTGGCGATGCTGTCGAAGTTGAGAATCAAAATCCGCACGACTTCGCCAAAGCCAATCGTGGCAATCGCCAGGTAAATATCGCGCAGGCGCAGCACGGGCAGGCCGATGGGGATTGCGATCAACCCGCCAATCACCATACCGCCGATCAACCCGGCCCACAGCGGCAGGTCATAATTCTGCGTGAGCGCCACACCAGTATACGCGCCAATCGCCATGAACCCGGCGTTCGCCAGCGAAAACATGCCAGCGTACAGTGTCAGGTAGATGCTCAGGCCGAGGATGGCGTTGACCAGCATAAACTGGACCACGATTTCGGTAATGCCGATGCTGCGGAGAATATCCATCTCAGATCACGCCCGGTTCTCTACGGCCTGCCCGACCAGACCCTGGGGCCGGAACAGCAAGATCAAAAACAGCAG
>JAIOHN010000327.1 GCA_019912985.1 Anaerolineae bacterium
GAGTTTTAATGCAGGATTATCTCGTAAATGAGCGCAGTGCCGATGCCAGAGCCTACCCGTTACCTTATCCCAACAGCCTGGCCCGTTTTTTGCTGCGTTCGCCGCTGAGCTTTTATCGTATGGGGCTTGGTGGTGTGATGAACTTCGCACAAATTATGGTGTTAACCACGCGCGGTCGTGTCAGCAGTCTGCCGCGTCACACGCCAATCGAGTATCGTGTCCATGGCAGCAAGCTGTACGTGGTTTCTGCCTGGGGTGAGCGTCCTCAATGGTATCAAAATCTTCGTGCCAACCCACAGGTGACGATCCAGCGGGGCAGGTACACGTTCGCAGCGACGGCACAGATAGTGACCAGTCCCAGCGAAGCCATGCGCGTGTTGTACCTGTTCCGCAAGCGCTCGCCCATGCTCTATGACACTCTGCTATCATATCTGGCGGACGCTGATGTGACCCGACGCACCGTGCCGGATGTCTCTCACCAGTTTACCATTGTTCGTTTTGACCCCGCTGATAGCCCGCTGCCGCTGGCACCGCTGCCGCAGGACTGGCGCTGGTTCCCGTGGGCTGGACTGGCATTGCTCTGTGCGGCTTTGCTCTGGATGCGACGGCGATGAGTAACGCGCTTCAGTTACAGCGTCGGTTGCGGCTCGCGCTGCAAAACGATGACTATGACGAAGCCATCCTTTGCCTGCAAGAGGCAGCTGCGCTGGCCCGCGCTGAGGGTGATCATGACACCGAAGGCCGCTACCTGGGCAATCTGGCGCTGATGTGCCATCGTGCCGGGCGTTCGCAGGAAGCGCTTGATTACTTCCGGCAGGCGCTGGTGTTGGTGAGAGCGGAGGGCGACCGCATCACCGAAGATGGGTTGCTCGGCAATATGGGCAGCGTCCTGCGCGAATTGGGCCAACTTGATGAAGCCTTAAAGCATCTCAATCAGGCGCTGTTGATCGCCCAGGAGATTGGCGATATTCGCGGGCGGGGCATCTGGCTGAGCAATCTGGGGTTGGCGCATGATGATCTCGGCCAGCCGCAGCAGGCATTGCTGTATCACCAGCAGGCGGTGGAAGTGGCGCGTGACCTGCATGACCAGCGCGGCCAGGCATCGCGATTATCGAAGCTGGCGGCAACCTGCACCAGCTTGCGTGATTACGAGCAGGCGCAGCGCAGCTTCACTGAATCGATTGACCTCTATCGCCAGATTGATGATCAAGCAGGCCTGTTGGAGACACTCATCAGCGCAGGTCAATTTCAGCGGGTGTGGGGGCAGGCGCTGGAGAACGCCGCTGAAGCGCAAATTCATTTCCAGAAAACCTATGACTATCACATGGAGGCGCTCACACTGGCACGACGGCATGGTGAAATCCGTCTGCAAGCCGAACTGCTGCTAAGCCTGGGGACCGAAGTGGGCAATCGGGGGAAGTATGCGCAGGCGATCACTTACTTCACCGAATCCGCCCATTTATTCGCTGAATTGGGTCTTGTTCAACGTCTACCAGAAATTCATAAAAATATTGATACAGCTATGTCATTGCAAAAGGAGCATTAAATACATTACAATGCTAAACAGGTGAGTTAATAGTTTTATGAAGGTTATGCGGCGGCATGTATCGTCAACGACAATCCAGCTCTGGCATTACCCTGACTATTATATTAGGTATTGTTTTCGGACTTGGTTATTTAGTTTACGATCACTGGCGAACTGCTCCCCCGCCGCCTCGGCAGGCTGCCATGGCACCCACACGCCAGGCAGTTCCGACTCTCGCGCCAGAAGTGGCGATGTCTATCCCCGAAACACCGCTTGAAATGACCGCGGGTGCCATGTTTTTTGCACCAACGGCAGGAATTCGCACACGTATCGTGCAGTCTTATCTCAACGGACAAAGCTGGGATGTGAATGACCTGGGTACGAATGCAGGTCATTTGCAGGGAACTGCCTGGGTAAATGGCCCAGGGAATGTCGTGCTGGCCGGTCATGCCGAAATTTTCAGCGGCGAGCAGGGGATCTTCAGCACGATCAATGATCTTAAAGTTGGCGACCCGCTGATTATCACCCAAAATGGCGAACAGTTTCTCTACAATGTGGTCGAATCGCGCTATGTCGAGCCGAACGACTTGACTCCGTTCTTTCCGACCGACAAACCTCGATTGACACTGACCACGTGTTCAGATTACGATTTCTTGCAGAACAGTTATCAAAGTCGTTTTGTCGTCATCGCGGAGCTTGCATGAGATGTATCAACGGGGTGGTTCTTCTGTCAGTCTGATTACCGTCATTCTCTTAGGGGTAATCGTTGGTGTTGCTTACCTGATTTATGATAATTTGTCGCAGCCGCAGCAGGCGCTGCCAATACCAACTCTGGCACCAGAACCACAGGCGACCGCTGTGTCATTGCTCCCGGCGGCAACGGCAACCCTTGCCCAGGAGATCACTGCTGGCGCGCAACTCATCGCTCCCACAGCTGGGATCAATACCCGCGTTATTCAATCTTACATTAGTGGGAACAGTTGGGATGTCAGTGATCTAGGCATCTATGCCGGGCATTTGCAGGGGACATCGTGGGTCGATCATCCGGGCAATGTCGTGCTGGCTGGTCATGTCGAAATGGCAGACGGGGGCAGAGGCGTATTCGCAGACATCGGCACCCTGAACGTCGGTGATCCGTTGATTCTGCGGCAGAATGGCTCGGAATATGTTTACACCGTGAGCGAACTCCTTTCGGTGAAACCCGATGATCTCTCCGTCGTCTATCCTTCCACCACCAGCCGCTTGACCCTCATCACCTGCTCCAATTACAGCTTTCTCCAGGACATCTACCAGGACCGTTTTGTGGTGATTGCCGAAAAAACAAGCTGACCTCGCAGCGCTGGCTGTGATAGTATTAGGGCATTCAACGCTGATGAGGTTTCAATGGTCAAACGCTGGCTGAAAGCCCTGGCGCGGCTCAATCCGCTGCGCGGGCTGCGTTATCTTCTGTTCTCCCTGGGTAACCTGTGGCGAAGCCGTTATCGCAAACTGGATTACATCCTGCTTTCCCTGCCCACCTCCATCCCTCCGATGCCGGAAAAACGCGGCTGGTTGCAACGCCGTTTCCTGGGTGATCCTCCTACCAGCCTGCTTGAATTGGACAGGTTGTTTAAGCAGATCGGGAATGACCCGCGCCCAAAGGGCATTGTGATCACGCTGCGTGGCTTACAGATGACCCTGGCTGATCTGCAAAGCCTGCGCCAGAGTATCATTCGCCTGCGCAAGCAGGGCAAGCGCGTCATCTTTTATGCCCAGAATTACGAAAACGCCACTTATTATCTCGCCAGCGCGGGCGATGAGATCATCCTCCAGCCGGGCGGCACCATGATGACGTTGGGACTGGTTTCCCAACCCTCATTTTTCAAGAATGCGCTGGATACCATCGGCGTGGAGATCGACGCGGTGGCGATTTCACCGTTTAAGAGCGCGCTGGATACATTCACACGTGAGGATATTTCGCCAGATGCCCAGGCACAGCTTGATTGGCTGCTGGATTCGCGCTACGAGATCATCCTTGAAGGCATCGCGGAGGGCCGCCGGGTGCCGCTGAGTGCTGTGCGCGATATGATCGACCAGGCACCGCACCTCGACCGGGATGCGCTCAAAGCAGGCTATGTCGATGCGGTCCTGAACGAAGAAGCGCTAGGCACGCATCTGAATGCCGAACATCTTGTGCCGCTCTCTGA
>JAIOHN010000328.1 GCA_019912985.1 Anaerolineae bacterium
GGCAGCAGAAGAAGGCGGCAGCCCGCTTGATGCCCTGGGCATCAACATGGGGTTCCTGCTGGCCCAGTTCGTTAACTTCGGGATTATCTTTGTGGCCCTGGCGACCTTCTTGTGGCGGCCTCTGGTCAACATGATGGATGCTCGCAGCGCGAAGATTGAGAAGGGCCGGGAAGATGCTGCTGCTGCCGCAAATGCCCGCCTGAACGCGGAGCAAGAAGCCGATAAGATTCGCGCCGAGGCTCGCGCCGAAGCGCAGCGGGTGGTGGAAGAAGCCCGTGGCCGTGGCGAGGAAGTCGCTAAGGGGATCGAAGCAGAAGCCCGCACCGAATCCGACAAGATTCGCCAGCAGGCTCATGAAGCGGCTGTCGAAGAGCGTGACCAGCAGCTTGCCGGTCTGCGCAGTCAGGTCGCGTCAATTTCGATTGCCGTGGCGCAGCGTTTGATCGGTGAAGCGCTGGATGAAAAACGTCAGCAGGCGCTGATCAACGATTTCTTCTCCAAAGTACCTGCCGAAGCCAAGTCCATGAAGGGCGAGGTTGAGGTAATAAGTGCGATGCCTTTGAGCGACAGCGAGAAGACACGCATTCAGAAGGAAATCGGTGCCAGCACCGTCGACTTTGTGGTCGATCCCTCCATTCTGGGTGGTGTGATTGTCCGCAGTGACGACCGGGTCGTCGATGGCAGCATTCGCAGCGGCCTGAACGAGATGTCTGCCCGCCTGGGCTAATCGCTGCTCCATACGCTTCTAGTTTAGCAATTCGAACGTGCCGGTTGTAAAATACCGGCGCGTTTTATTTTATAAAAGGGACTCGCACGATGGCAAAACTGCTGTCTCAACTGCTGGATGCGCTCTCACCTGATGCCGTGCTGACTTCCTCAGCCGATGTCACCATCAGTGCGCCTGTGGTCGAAAGCAGTCGTGATGTCGAACCCGGTGGCCTGTTCGTGGCCCGGCCCGGGTTGTCATCAGATGGTCATGATTTCATCGCGGATGCCATCCAACGCGGGGCAGCGGCAGTAGTGGGCGAGCGGGACATTCGCGATTTGAACGTGCCTTACGTTCGCCTGCGAGATGCACAGGAAGCGACAGGGTTTCTCGCGGCGGCCTACCATGATTATCCCGCGCATAAGCTGGTGATAATTGGCGTGACCGGCACTGACGGCAAAACCACCACCAGCACCATCATCCATAGCATTTTGCAGCAGCATACTCAGGGTAATGCTGGCCTCATCAGCACAGTTAATGCCGTGATTGGGGACGAAAAGCTGGATACCGGGCTGCACGTGACGACGCCGAGTGCGCCGCAGATTCAAATGCTGCTGGCGCGGATGGTCGCGAACGGGCTGACGCACTGCGTCCTGGAGATGACCAGTCATGGGCTGGCGCAAGGGCGGCTCAACGGTGTGGATGTCGATGTGGCGGTGCTGACGAATGTGACTCACGAGCATCTTGATTATCACGGCACCTTCGAGGCGTACCGGACGGCAAAAGGCCGCATGTTCGCCATGCTTGCTCATAGCGAACGCAAGCCAGCGCAACCCAAGGTGGCCGTGATTAACGGCGACGATGCCAATGCCGATTATTTTGCATCGTTCCCGGCAGATGCGGTGCTGCGTTATGGTATGGGGCGAGATGCGGATGTCCGCGCGGAAGCGGTAGACTACGAGCCGGATCATATCCGTGTGCAGGTCAATCGGCCTGCGGCCTCGTTCGTGACGCAGCTGGCGGGACAGTTCAATGTCATGAATGTGCTGGCAGCGGTTGCGGCAGTGGATCATCTCGGCGTGCCAGTGGACGCCATCCAACAGGGGATACGCCATGTCGAGGCGATTCCTGGCCGGATGGAGCGCATCGACGAGGGCCAGGATTTCACCGCGATTGTCGATTTCGCGCATACCCCCAACGCGCTCAAAAACGCACTGGAGGCCGCTCGCGCCATGCTCCAGCCGGGGCAGCGCCTGATCGCCATATTTGGCAGCGCCGGGCTGCGCGACCGTGAGAAGCGCCGTTTGATGGCGGAAACATCGGCGCGGCTGGCGGATGTCACGGTGCTGACCGCCGAGGACCCGCGTACGGAATCACTGACGGGCATCTTGCAGATCATGGCGCAGGCATGCGAGTCACAGGGTGGTGTGGAAGGTCAGACGTTTATCCGCGTGCCGGACCGTGGCGAAGCGCTTTATCGGGCCTGCCAGATGGCAAACGCGGGTGACATCGTGATCGCCTGCGGCAAAGGCCATGAGCAGAGCATGTGTTTTGGCACCGTGGAATACCCCTGGGATGACCGCGAAGGGATGCGCGCGGCACTGCGTGGTACCCCTTTGCAGACCCTGCCTACCGCTCACGAAACGTCATAGATCGTGGGGCAAACGTTAGGCTAGCCCGGTGGATGACCATTGGGCTTTGTGGTACAATCGCGGCAAGTTGTAGGGGAAAGTATGCTCGATTTAGGTATTGTAATCCTGAATTGGAATACCAGCGCCTTGCTGCGACGCTGCCTGGAAACCGTACTGGCAAGCGAGGGCAATCTTGCCTTTCGCGTGGTCGTGGTCGACAACGCCTCCACGGATGACAGTGTCGCGATGGTCCGCCAGCATTTTCCACAGGTGGAAATCATTGAAAGCGAGATCAACGGCGGATACCCGTATGGCAATAACCTGGGCCTGCGCGCGTTGGGTTATGGCGACCAGCAGGTAAGCGCCGATGCACCACGTTACGCGCTGCTGCTAAACCCGGATACGGAAGTTCCACCGGATGCGCTTTATAACATGACTCAGTTTATGGACTCGCGGCCAGAGATTGGCGTGGCGGGGCCAAAGCTGGTGCTTGAAAATGGCAGCCTGGATTTAGCCTGCCGTCGCAGCTTTCCTTCACCGGAAATCTCCTTCTACCGCTTTTCTGGATTTTCAAAGTTGTTTCCAGACCATCCCCGCTTTGGACGTTACAATATGACCTTTGTTGATCCGGATCAAGAGATTGAGGTTGATTCGGTCGTTGGGGCATATATGCAGGTCCGGCGTGAAGCGATTGTGGATGTGGGGCTGCTGGATGAGACGTTCTTTATGTATGGAGAGGATTTGGATTGGGCGTACCGGATAAAAAAGGCGGGCTGGAAGGTGTTTTATCACCCGCAAGTAACGGTAAAGCACGTCAAACGCGCCGCCAGCCGACAAAGCAAAAGGGCGCAGTTCGAGTTCCAGAGAGCCATGCTGATCTTCTACCGCAAGCACTATCAGGCGACGACCCCACTGTGGTTGCACAGCCTGATCGTGACCGGCCTGCTGCTGAAGGGCGGTCCGAAGCTGTGGCCGGAGATCAGACGACCATTGATGCTCGCTTAGACTCACTTCCTGTTCGGCGCAGCAGCAAGCTGCATATTTTATTGAGCCTTTTCCTGTTTCTGCTCGATCTGGTGATGCTGACGTGCGCGTTCATCCTTAGTTACGAAGCACGTAACGAAGTGACGCTGTTCAATATCCCCCAAAATCCGCCTACTTTAGAGCGATATTTGCCCACGCTGGTCCTGCATGTGGCTATTGTGATCGCGATCTTTTACGCGTCGCGGCTCTACCACCAGCCACGTGCCATCAGCCGCATCGATCAGACGCGATTGATTCTGGTGGCGGTCACGGTCGGTTCGGTGCTGACCTATGGTATGCAGGGGCTTGTCTTCAAAAATACTCAGTTTGAGGTCGATTATCCCCGTGCGATGTTTTTTTATGCCTGGATCTTCAGCCTGATTCTGGTTGCGATCGGGCGTGAGGCTTACCGCCTGGGGCGTTCCGCTCTGCGCAAGCGCGGCCTCGACAACGAAAACCTGCTGATTATCGGCATGGGGCGGGTCGCGCGCGACATCACCCACCGGATCAAATCCAACCCTGACCTGGGTTATAACATTGTCGGCGTGGTCAGCGGTCACAACCGGGCTAAAGGTAATCTGGTGGGTATCCCGGTTATTGGCACTTATGCTGATATTCCCACTGTGATCGACCGCTGCCTTGTGGAGCAGGTGATTATCGCCCTGCCGGACGCGCAGCGCATTGAGCTGGTGGACCTGATTACCATGTGCCAGCGCGGCAGTGTCGATATTAAGGTGTACCCGGATATGTTCGCCTACATGGCGGGTGATCTCAATGTGGATGAACTGGGTGGCACGCCGCTAATTACCGTGCGCGATATTGCACTGCGCGGCTGGAAGCTCAGTTTGAAGCGTGGGTTGGATGTATGTGGTTCGATGATCGGGTTGATCCTGTTCTCGCCTATGCTGCTGCTGACCGCCATTCTGGTTAAGATGGAATCCGAAGGGCCAGCCTTCCATATTCAAGAGCGCATGGGGCTGGATGGACGACCGTTCCCCATGATTAAGTTCCGCTCCATGAAACAGGACGCGGAGGCCAACGGGCCGGGTTGGACCGTGGCGGATGATCCGCGTCGTACTCACCTGGGGGCGGTGATGCGCCGCACCAATTGGGATGAAATGCCGCAGTTGATCAACGTGCTGCTGGGTCACATGAGCCTGGTGGGGCCGCGCCCGGAACGTCCGATTTATGTGCAGGAGTTTCGTGAGCAGATTCCTCGTTATATGGAGCGGCATCGTGAAAAGGCGGGCATGACCGGCTGGGCGCAGGTGAACGGGCTGCGGGGCGATACGTCGATTGCCGAGCGTACCTCATTTGACTTATGGTATGTCGAGAACTGGTCATTGTGGCTGGATATTAAGATCATCATCCGCACGGTGCTGATGGTGATCCTGCGCCGTGATAGCAACGCTTACTAAGCTATGGAATTGAAGACGCTGGAAGCAGCTATGCACGCCTTTGTCGAGAGTAAAGGCTGGTATAAGCCGGATTCGCCGCACCCGCAGACCTCCAAAAATCTCGCTATCTCACTCATGCTGGAAGCCTCGGAAGTGCTGGAGCATTTTCAATGGCAGGAGGATGTGCAGGACCGTGATGCGCTGGCTGAAGAACTGGCGGATGTGCTGCTGTATCTCCTGCAAATCGCCAGTTTAAACGACATTGATGTTGGAAAAGCCGTATTGGATAAGCTGGATGTCAACGCCAGACGTAAATGGTGAGATGACTGTGACCGAGGCGGAGTGGCCCTTCACCCGACCAGAACTGATGGCGGGGCTACGCCGGTATCTGGCGGCCAGTTCGCTGCGCCTGCTCAACATCAATGCGATGGCACTGCCGGATACCATGCCGGGGCAATCACCGACGCAGGCTGGCACAAAATTAAGCGGGATGTCAGTGAATGTGCTGATCGACGGTGAAGAGCAGAATCTGCCACTGGTGCTCAAAGAACCGCCCATGACTCAGGATGGACGGGTGCTGCGGGCAGTCGGCCAGCGCGAGTATGGTGTTTACCGGCGTCTGGCTCCACTGCTGCCACTGCTGGTGCCGGGATTGGTCGCCGGGGATGAATCAAGCGGCTGGATTATTCTGGAAGTGCTGACCGGCTTACGAGCTGCGCCGGACTGGACGGTTGACGATTATCAGGAAGCCATTGGCAATCTGGTGCGGATGCATGACCGCTTCTGGGCACTGGATGAAATTTTGTCGACTTATCCCTGGTTGGCGCGTCCGTTGGGGGCGGATTATGATCTGACCGTGGCAGCGGCGCGCGATGCCGCCACTATGCTGCTGCACGCTGATACGCTGCCGCAACTGGTTGCTTATCGCGGATTGTTTCCACTGCTGGTAGATGCCGCCGACGAAATCACAGCACCGCTGCGCCGTGAAGACTCGACCCTGATCCATGGGGACTACTGGCCGGGGAATATCGCCCGCCCGCTGGATGGTCGCCAGATTGTGTTCGACTGGCAAATGGCCGGGATTGGCCCGGCAATACTCGACCTGGTGGGCTTTGTCCAATCCACAAACCTCTATCTACAACCCGCCCTCTCTGCCTCAGAGATGATCGCCTCTTATCGCGCACAGTTAGACCCCCTGGCGCATATCACCTGGGAAGATGGTGATTTCGATCTGCTGTGGGATCATGCGCTGATGTGGCTGTTTATGACGAAATGGCTAGGCCGGTTGGCGACCATGCACCCCGAAAACTACACTGCCATCGAAGATCGCTTCCGCGCTACCTGGTTAGATATGGTGCTGGCTGCTGCTGAACGTCGCCTCCACAAGTAAGTTGATTTTTTGGGCAACTTGGCCCATAATAGACCTTTATGAACCTTTAAGTATGAAAGAAAAATACCATGCGCATGAGCAACTTGTTCAGCCAGACCTTGCGCGATGTGCCGAGCGAAGCGGAGATTGCCAGTCACCGCCTGCTGTTGCGCGCCGGGTTTATTCGCCAGCTAGCCGCCGGGATTTTCAGCTACCTCCCCCTGGCGCAGCGCAGCCTGCGCAAGATCGAGGCGATTTTGCGCGAGGAAATGGATGCGATTGGCGGACAAGAGATCATCATGCCTGTGGTTCACCCGGCGGACATCTGGAAAGAATCGAATCGCTGGTACGAAGTCGGTGATGAAATGGGGCGCTTTACCGATAAAGCCGGGCGTGACATGGTGCTGGCGATGACCCATGAAGAGGTGGTGATGGACCTGGTGCGGCGCGAGGTGCAGTCGTACCGCCAACTGCCGAAACTGGTCTATCAGATTCAGACCAAGTGGCGCGACGACCCACGCCCGCGCGCTGGTTTGATCCGGGGGCGTGAGTTCACGATGAAGGACAGCTACAGCCTGGATGTGGATTGGGAAGGGCTGGAAGCACAATATCAGGCGCATTATCAAGCCTACTTCAATATCTTTAACCGCTGCGGCCTGCCGACGATTGCCGTTAACGCGGATACCGGCATGATGGGCGGCAAGCTGTCGCACGAGTACATGTACCTGACGCCGATTGGTGAGGATACTCTGCTGTTGTGTGATGGCTGCGGTTATGCCGCCAACCGGCAGATCGCCCGCTTTGCAAAGCCAGCCCCGGCTGAAGAAGCGCCGACAGCATTAACGCGAGTCGCCACACCGGAGACGACCACGATTGACGCGCTGGCCGAGCTGCTGCATATCTCAGCCGCGAACACTGCAAAAGCGGTGTTCATGGTGGCGACCGTATTAGAAGGTCAAACGCGTGTTGAGCGTTTCGTGTTCGCTGTCGTGCGTGGTGATATGGAGCTGAACGAAACCAAGCTGGCAAACGCGGTCGAGGCCAAAGCGCTGCGCCCGGCACGTGAGGATGAGATTCGGGCGATTGGCGCGGTGCCGGGTTATGGTTCTCCGATCGGCGTAAAAGACTGCATCATCATCGTCGATGATCTGATCCCGCAGTCTGCGAATCTGGTGGCTGGGGCCAATGAAGAAGGCTATCACCTCATCAACGTGAATTATGGCCGCGATTATACGGCGCAGATCGTGGCGGATATTGTGACTGCGCAGCCGGGCGATGCCTGCCCAGAATGCGGCAGCGCGCTGCGGACCGTGCGCGGCGTCGAGGTAGGGAATATCTTCCAGTTGGGGACGCATTTCAGCGAGAACATGGGCGGGACTTTCCTGGATGCGGAGGGCAGAGCACAGCCGGTCATTATGGGTTCGTATGGCATTGGCGTGACACGACTGCTGGCGTGTGTGGCTGAGGAGCATCATGACGAGAACGGCCTGATGTGGCCGGTGACGGTCGCGCCGTTTCAGGTGCATCTGGTCACGCTGCCGAACACAGAAGCCGAAGCAAATGCACTCTACGAAGAGCTTACAGCGGCGGGAATCGAAGTGCTGTTTGATGATCGCGACGAGCGCGCGGGAGTCAAGTTCAAGGATGCGGATTTGATCGGCCTGCCGCTGCGGCTGACGGTGAGCACGCGCGCGCTGGAACAGGGTGGCATTGAGGCAAAGCGGCGCGATCAGGATGAGCGCACTATTATCCCCAGAGATGATGCGCTGGCGTATGTGCAGCGGGAATTGGCGCAGATGCAAGCGACACTGGTCGGGATTCCTGCCTGATACAGCGACTCACGACAGTTGAGCGTACAGCGGTGTTTGTTTGATCTGGTCAATCGCAAACTGAATGAACGCGACCGTTTCTGCTTGCCGATTCATCTCCATCCCGTAGCGCCACTTTTCTGCGGTTTCGATTAAGTCACGCCACTGGCCGAAGTTGGACTTTACCCATCGCGCGGAAACTTTCTTTGACCCGGTGGCGTGAGCCAGCACCGTGTACAAAATCCGGCACAGGTTCAAGACGACATACGATTGATAATGGCTGTTGGCTAACCAGGCAGGATCAGCCATTTTCGGTTCCCATTCTCGAAATAAATCGCGGATACAGGCCTTCTCCACCTCAATGATGGGAATAGGATCGACCAGTTCCTGAAATGCTGGACCGATAAGCGCCAGACCATGCTCGCGCATCAGGTACAGGTTAATGATCCACTCGTTGCCGTACTCCGCCTCCGGGTAGAAGGTGCCTTCGCCAACATAGGGGCGCGGCTCCAGAGGCGGAAGGATATTTTTAAGCATCTCGCGTGGTGTGTAGGAACATTCAATGCGTTCGGCCCAGGTAGGATATTTCATTTCCACCTGCCTATGCATTTGCTCAAGTAATGCCAGTTGTGGCTGTGATGCAGGCTGGTTCAGGATGGCTACAAGATCAATGTCACTGCTTTGAGGGTCGAAATCGCCATAGGTTAACGAGCCAAATAAATAGAGGCCGACCAGGTTATCCGCCAGAATATCGGTGATCTCCCGTGACAATGTCTGCAAAACATCGTTTATATCTGAAAAGGGTGTTATTTGGTTATTCATCATAAAACGCTATCAAAACCGGAGATTGCAAGGTGTTTAGAATAGCCTGAAGCAGGGTACCAACAGCCAGGCTCAAAATTATCTGTGCAATTTTCCACAAGTATACTGTATAATAGCCCACTGAGTGACATGGAAACGGTTCCGAAGGGGGCAAGATCGTATGGCTTCACAGGCAGTCACGCCGCAAAGTGTAGATTTTTCCAAGTGGTATAACGAAATCGTCTACAAGGCAGATCTGGCAGATCATTCGCCAGTACGTGGCTGTATTATTATCAAGCCGTATGGTTACGAGTTGTGGGAAGGAATCCGTGATGCGCTGGATAAGCGCTTCAAGGAGACCGGTCACCGTAATGCCTATTTCCCCCTGTTCATTCCAGAGAGTTATCTCAAGCGTGAAGCCGAACACGTGGAAGGTTTCAGCCCTGAACTGGCGGTGGTGACGATTGCCGGTGGCAAAGAGCTGGAAGAACCACTGGTAGTGCGCCCAACTTCAGAGACCATCATCGGTGAAGCCTTTAGCGAGTGGATTCAATCTTATCGCGATCTGCCGCTGCTGATTAACCAGTGGTCGAATGTGGTGCGGTGGGAGCTGCGGACACGTCCGTTCCTGCGCACGACGGAATTTCTGTGGCAGGAAGGGCATACTGCCCACGCGACCGATACCGAAGCCGAAGCCGAAACGCTGCAAATGCTGGATATTTACGCCGATTTCGCGATCACTGAAGCGGCGATCCCGGTGGTGAAAGGTCGCAAGAGTAACATCGAGCGCTTCGCCGGGGCGGTGCGGACTTATACGATTGAAGCGATGATGGGCGATAAGAAGGCGCTGCAGAGTGGCACCAGCCATAACCTGGGGCAGAATTTCGCCAAAGCGTTTGATATTCAATATCTGGACGAGAGCAATGAGCGTCAGTATTGCTGGACGACTTCCTGGGGATTGAGCACACGCATGGTGGGCGCGGTCGTGATGGCGCACGGTGATGACACGGGGTTGCGTCTGCCACCGAAACTGGCCCCGATTCAACTGGTGATCGTGCCGATCTTCCGCGATGACGATGAGAAAATCACGGTCATGGCGGCGGTAGACCGGTTGAAAGCAGAACTGAAAGCGGCTGGCATCCGGCTGCATGTGGACCTGCGTGAAGGCCAGCGTCCCGGCTTCAAGTTCAATGACTGGGAAATGCGCGGCGTGCCGGTGCGCATGGAGATTGGCCCGAAAGACGTGAGCAACAATACGGTGGTGCTGGCACGGCGCGATGTGTTGGGCAAAGCGGGCAAACAATTTGTTTCGCAGGATGGTATTGTGGCGGCGGTCAGTGACCTGCTGGAATCCGTGCAGCAAAGCATGTTCGATCAGGCGACGCGCTTCCGTGATGAGAATATCCACGACGTAAACTCGTATGATGAGCTGCGACAGGTGGTCGAGGCTGGTGGATGGGCGCGGGCCTGGTGGTCGGCTTCCGATGATGACGAGCGGCGCGTCAAGGATGAAACCGGGGCGACGATCCGCTGCTTCCCGTTGGAGCAACCTGGCGGCAAAGGCATCTGTGTGTTCACTGGGCAGGAAGCGCAGGAAGTGGCTCTTTTTGCCAGGGCATATTAAAATAGCATAATGGAAAACATTTCTTAATAAAAGGATATAGAAAAATTATTTCCTATTAAACTGTGTTTTGTAGTATAAAACGCACGATTAACAAGTTTTGTTATCCGGTTTACACGGCAGATATTGGGTAAAGTAAACAAATTTTGAGCGGAATTTCTAGGCTTTGTGGTAGCCGAATTAAGAACACGAAGTAAAGTCTTTGTAGTATAATACAACTTAATCTGCACACTGCCCTAACTTAATGATGAATAATAGCAGGATTTTTCTTGGCTTTGGTTTTGACAAAAATGTTGTTTTTAGATTGTCCTGGGACTCCGATAGCTTAAGGTCCATGAAGTTTTCGCTGATAATCAGAAGAGGTTATTTGACCACCTGCTATGTTAGAGGAGGTGGTACACGCTTTTAGGAAAGAAAATGGCCGCTTATTTAGTTGTTGATGTGGATAATTTACTACAACAGTTCCGACAGCGGGGGATTCCCATTGATCTACAGGAAATGGCTGTTGGACTGCGTGGCGGGGCTGCTCTGGCTGCAGGCCTGGTCAGTGCGGATCGCCTCAAGTCAATTGCGGTTGCGAACTGGCAGGGACAGCAAGATCGGGGCGCGGGTGGATCGCCCAACGCACAGCGTATCTTTAAGGCCGCGGGCTATGAGATTTTCGATATGCCTCACCGTGCCAGTCTCGCGGATGCGCTCATCCTGCACTACTTCTCATTTGATCCCGACCCGGTAGATGAGCTGATTCTGGCAACGACCAGCGCGGATTTGATCCCGTTAATTCGGCGCGTCAAGACGACTCGTAACGCGCGTATTCGCGTGTGGGGAACCGAGAATGTCGTGGAAAGCACCGAGTTTGAAAACGAGGTGATCTTCCAGCCGCTGGAAAGTCTGCTGGGTATCCAGACAAAGAATGTCGCGGTGTATATCGACTTTGAGAATATCGCGATCAGTCTGACTGAACAGGGTTTCACCGTGAATCTCGATCACCTGTTAGAGCGATTTGTGGCGCAGGCCAAGGCTCATGGGCAGGTCGTGAAGATGGCCGCTTATGCTCCCTGGGGCCAGCGTGGTAGTTTGCCGCCGCTGGTGGATTCGACCGGGCGTGAGGTGGCGGATGAGGCCCCCAGTAAGCTGATGCTGGCGAATGTTGACCCGGTGTTTAATCTGCCGGGCAAGAACAGTGCCGATATGCGCATCGCCAAAGACGTGATTACCGACTCCGGGCATGATGACTCGGCGGACGTGTATATCATGGCGAGTGGCGACCGTGACTTTAATCAAGTACTCAATACCCTGCGCACGCGCGGGAAAACGGTGATTGTGTGGGGTGTGCGGGGCAGCACCAGCCGGATGCTGGAAAATAATCCCGGCATCAGTGTGGAATATATCGAAGACTTCACCAACCTCCAGACACACCAATCGTTGAGTAGTGTGTCCATGGTTGATGATGACTCGGCGCAGGTCGGCTTCACGCCGTCGCAGTGGTCGAGTGTCATCGTTCAGTTTGACCGCCTGGTCTACAAGCTGGAAACCGATGTGATCTCCATTCCCCAGTTGGTTGAACAACTGCGGGCTGTGGGGGCGGTCGTGTCGTTGCAACGCGGCGAGGATCTCGTGCTGCAAGCTGTTTCGCTTGGCATTCTGACGCCTGTCTCCGCTACAGGCAATGTGGTGCTCAATGCCGCGCATCCTATCGTGGAGAAAACTCGCCTCATCCGTGATCGGATCGTGCTGCGTGTGAAGACCACGCTGGATGTTCGTGGTTGGGAATATGTGAATTACGGCTTCCTGCTCAAGGGGCTGGCGATGGATCGCGAGCTTGACCGTCCTGGCTGCAACTACAGCGACCAATGGCGTTCAGACTGGATTGATTGCCTGGTACGGGAACGCGTGCTGCAACGTGAACTGCTGCCGCACCGCCATAACCAGGACGATCTGGTGCCGGTGATCAAACTCAACCCGGAGTATGAGCTGGTCGGCGTCGATTCACTGGATATGAACACTGCCAGCGAGGAAGTCTGGGAAGGCGTTTCGCTGGACGATCTCGAAAGTGCGGAATCTGATACCGCTGATATGGTGCGCCGTGTCGTGGTGAGTGTCGAGCAGTTTACCAGTTTCCGCAGCTATGAGTGGTGTCCTCTGGGCAGCCTGCATAAGCGTCTGCTGGACTTTGACAGAGGCACGAATTTCCAGCGATCGGTGGAATATCTGCTGGCGAATGACTCGGCTGAGGTGAAAGAATATCCCAATCCACAAAGTGATTATTTCACGAAGGGGATTTCACTGCGGCTGGATAGCGCGATTTGCCGCCTTATCCTGAACGAGCGTGACACCTTCATCCGGCTGCTGCTGCATCTGTATGAGCGCAATATGCCGATTTCTGAGCAGCACCTGAAGATGGCCGATTCCTCGCATGATTGGAATTTCAATCTGTGGTTCTCGATCATGCAGGCGGAAAATGTGCTGAACGACATTCCTGGCCGACCGGGACAGTACAGCCTGTTCCGCACCCATCATACAGTCAATCTGGTGGCGGATGCGCGCAAGACTGAGCAGCACTCGCCACGGTAGTTTCCAGCATTGGCACACCTTCGTCCGTCTGTTATAATTTGCCTATCGCTGTGACCGGCAGGCCCGTTTGTCCGGCCTGCTTGGTGACCACATAACAAGGGACAACATGGAAAAGTCAGAAAAGAACGAAATTATCCAGAATTTTGCCCGGCATGAGAA
>JAIOHN010000031.1 GCA_019912985.1 Anaerolineae bacterium
CTTCAGCTTGCCGCCGGCCACAGTTCTGTGAATCTTCCAGGAAACCACGCCGCTCATCGATTTGCACATAACGGTCTGTATCCCCATCCCAGTCAATAACTTTTGTTGCGCGGATGATGCACTGCCAGTTATCTTGATAGACCTGATGCTGTAGGATTTCAAGAGCATCATCATCATCTATGTTGCTGAATTCCCAAGTGACATCACGAGGAACTGCATTGTCACAGCCAAACGACTCTTCACCGTAGGAGGTTACTGAATACGGATATCGTCTGCCGTCACCGAGCAAAGCCAGATCGATGAGACCACCATCCCGCCAACTTAGAATATAAAGTTGCCCGACATTTTCATATCCCATGCCTGGTCCACCAAAAGTTTCACCACCGATAAGCACCAACCACTCCGGTAGACCATCGGCGTTAATGTCTTCAAAACTGAATTCGACCTGACCGCCTTCACCAAAGTTTGAAACGGCATCGGTTCCATAACCCTCCCAGTACAGCGGTGTGTCAATCAATTGATACCCAGTGTTGGTTAACCGGACAATCAGATAATTTACATATTCGGCTTGGTAACGACAGTCATAGCGATCTGTTGGCTCACCTTTGATGACATCTAGGACATATTCATCCTGACCATCCCCATCAAAATCATAGGGCAAGATGCCAATATGGAAGTCTTCAAAAGTCAGTTCGTGATTGCTGCTGAAATCAGGTTGAGTTTGTCGCAGCCAGGCAGCGAAAATCGCCTCCACCCATTGACCCCGTCGCCAGAAATAGCCGTCACGTCCAATACCCATCGCATCATAAGCAGCGAGTATCTGTTGATAATCAACCTGATCGAGATTGGGAAAACGGCTGAAGACTGCATCGGTTAGGTCGAAGTAGAGATTGCGAGTTTGCCATTCATTCTCAGGGTCTTGTTGCTGGGCAATCTCGGTAATTCGTTCAATATACTCCGTTGCATCAGGCACACGCAGACGGTACTGTCCGTCCTCCGCCTGCATTGGAATAACGATCACGAACAAAAGAAGGCCTATAAACACAATCTTACGCATCATCAATCCGCGAATAAATCGAATACAACTCCATTGTACTCCGTTGAGAGGATTCGCTTCTGTACGATCATGCAATGATGCTAGGCTTTTATTCGCGGCCAAATCATCCGTTTTCGCCCGTGGGGTATCACGCTGCTTGAACGCATTGAGTACGTCTCGCAGAGAGAATCCGCCTGCTGGTGGTATTTTTATTCGATACTTTGGCGAGTGGAGAGCCGGTAATGGGAGAAAAAAAAGACCACCCACGTAACGGGTGGTCTCGACTCCAGAGCTTATGCGTGGTTAGTTCAGTTCGCGCGCCCAGCGGTCAGCGTGTCCTGATAAGCCTTCAGGCCGTCCCAATCATCGCGGGCGGCATATTCAGCCTGCTTGGCCCAGGTGGGAACGCTGGGGGCAAAGCGCATCCCGGCAGCATCAATCGCCGCCCGGATTTCCTCTTCACTGGAAGCCGCCAGCTTTTCAAACGTATCGATCCCCGCCGCAATCAATGCCGCGGACATCTTTTTGCCGATGCCCTCAATCCGCTTGAGATCATCTGGTTTTGTGGGGTGCGTACGAGAAATCGAGTCGCCGGGCGGGCCAGATACCTCACCGGTTTCTTCCAGCGTGACACCTTCATCCGTGTTGATGTTCTCCAGCGAATCACCCTCTTCTTCCGCATCCTCAGCCGTGACGGTTGCTGCAATGGCGTCGGAACGCTCTTCGGTCATCGGCTCATTTTCGTCGGTTTCTGCTTCTGCTTCTTCAAGTGATTCGCCGTCCGCACTGCTTGCAACCACAGGTTTATCTTCGACTGCCTTAACGGTAGGGCTGGTGTTTACGTTCTGGTTCGTCTCTGTGGCCTCGGAGCGTTCCTCTGGCTCAGGTTCTGGTGCCTCAACATGACCTTCTTCGCTCAGCGGTTTACGCACCGCCTGGCTCTCAACGCTTCTGGCTTCAACTGCTGCCGCTTCTGCCGGGGACTCCACCGCCTCGTCTTGCATGACAGAGCGACTCCCAAGGGTATTCATGGTGGGCTCTACACTGGCTGGTGCTTCCAGCGGACGGCTGGTCAGCACCACCTCATCCGACTCATCCAGACGTTCCGGGACATGGACGGGTGGCGGCTCCGGTGTGGAGGGTATCACGCCAGCGGTAGTGGCCGCAATGGCTTCCGGTTGTGTAGGTACGGCGGGCCTTGAAGCACTGGTCGCGTAACCTTCTTCAGTATAATCAGCCGCTTCAGTGGCTTCGGCTGTGGGCCACAGGAGCAGCAGCAGCCCGATGATGAACAGGATAATCGGCAGCCACCAATCATTCATCCCAGCACCTGCCACCAGATTATTCACAGCGATAAATCCGGCTACAGTCCAGAGAATGATGGCGACAAGTATCCGCGTAGAGCGAGGCATAAATCCCCCTTATGGATATGAAATCAATTGGGAGTGTCTTGTTGATAGATGACGCTGTTTAGAAATTATAACAAATACATTGCATCCGTCACAACATATCAGAGATTCCATTCTTCACGCAGAATCCCGTAATATACCAGATCATAACGCTGCCCTTCGCGCTGGACCGCCTGCCGCGCAGCACCTTCACGCACAAAGCCTGCTTTTTCGTAAGCTCGGATAGCCGCCGTGTTGTAGTTCATCACTGTCAACCCTACACGGTAGAGATTGAGTTCGTTGAAAGCGTAGTTGAGGATCAGCCCTAGGGCATCGCTGCCATAACCTTTACCCCGAAAAGCCGTTTCGCCGATGCCAATCGCCAGCATCGCCGACTGGTTGCTCCACTTGATGTTAAACAGCACCACAAAACCGATCAACGTATCCTCGGCCAACGTACGCACATGAAAATAAAAGCTGGTGTCCGAGCCGCCAAATTGAATGCGATCCGGCGCTTGCGGCTGGATTGGATCATCATCCAGCAGCCGCATGTACTCGTCATTTTCCGTCCACTTGGCAAACACAGCCTGATCGGCAGCCTGCGGGGCAGCCAACCGCACCAGTTGTCCCTCAAAAAGTGGTTTCATGTTTGATTCTCCCTTAGCGCAGCAGCGTGAACTCACCCAACGAAACCCAGCCGTCCGCAGCGCCC
>JAIOHN010000329.1 GCA_019912985.1 Anaerolineae bacterium
GAGGTCGAATGCGGCCATCATTACGCCCGCTCGATGTCCAGTTGGGCTTTGCTGACGGGCCTCAGTGGCTTTGAGGCCAACATGAGCGAAAACCAATTGTCATTTAGTCCGCGCATGGAAGTCTCCACCGAAAAGAACCGCTTCCAGACCTTCTGGTCAACTGGCACTGCCTGGGGAACTTATACCCTCCAACGCGACTCTGAGGGCAGTGACTGGACTGCAACCACAGAAGTACTTGGCGGTCACCTGAATGACACGGAAATCAGCCTGCATACAAAGGCATAAACAACAATTCGTTTGACTTTCGTTTCGCAAAGGGTGGTATATACTGAAACAAGGATAATACAGATACCACCCTGGCGAAAGGAATGCCTGTGAATCACAAACTCGCGCTTGACCTGGGTACTACAAACAGCGTGATCGCCCGTTGGGATGTTGAACAGGCGCAGCCGGAAGTCCTGAAGCTGGCGGGGATGAGCAGTGACATTGAAGGCCAGCCACCACTGATTCCTTCGCTGATTTATATCCATGATGGTCCCGGTGTAACCATTGGACAGTCCGTGCTCGATAACGGGCTCGATTCACAGCGAGACAACCGCCTGTTTCGTAATTTCAAGCGCGGGATTGTATCCTCACCAATGCCAGAGCCACGCCTGATTGGCGGGCAACCCTGGAGCGATCAGGATGCAGGCAGGCAGTTTCTACAAGCCCTGTTGACTGCACTCCCCTACAAGCAGGATGAGATTGAGCAGATCGTCCTGACAGCCCCGGTCGCCTCATTTGAAGGCTATCTGACATGGTTGAGCGATGTGCTGGATAGCTATGCAGCCGATAAGACACGAATCGTGGATGAATCGACTGCGGCGGCGCTGGGGTATGCGGTCACGAAGCCCGGCGCGGTGGTGCTGGTATTCGATTTTGGCGGCGGCACGCTCGATCTCTCGCTGGTGCAGCTCCCCGAATCACGTGAAAAAACCGGTGGTTTTCTTAGACGCCTTTTAAGATCCAACGCGAAGCAGCACACCGCACGCGTGCTGGCGAAAGCAGGCCGCATTATCGGCGGGAGTGATATTGACCAGTGGCTGTTGGCGGAAATGTTGAAACGTGCAGGCCTTTCGACCAAAGACCTGGGCGATCAGTACCCAGCACTGCTGACTGCCTGCGAACAAGCCAAAATCCAGCTTTCGACCCAGGAAGATACCATCATCCACTTTGAAGCCGCTGGAAAATCGTTCGACATCTCACTAACTCGACCAGATCTTGAAAGCCTTTTGGAAGCGAATGGCTTCTATATAGCGCTGCGGCGTGTGGTGGATAAAGTGATGCATGTCGCCCGACAGCGTGGCATTTTCAAAGAGGATATTCACTACGTCCTGATGGTCGGCGGCACATCACTGATGCCTTCTGTGCAGCGCACCCTGGGACAATATTTCACGGATATGGCCGTACGCGCGGATAAGCCTTTCACCGCCGTTGCAGAGGGCGCACTTCAGGTGGCAGCAGGATTCGGGTTGGAAGATTATCTCATCCACAGCTACGGCATCCGTCACCTTGATGCCGAATCAGGCACGCACCAATATGACGAAATTATCCCGATGGGCAGCGCCTACCCCACCGAAACCCCCGTCGAAGTAATCCTGGGTGCAGCACACGAGCAGCAGGACTCAATCGAGTTCGTGATTGGTGAAATCGACTCGGATGCGGTTTCCATGATTGAGGTGCAGTATGAAAACGGCCAGGCAGTGTTTGTCGCCCAGGCGGGCGACACGACGCAGCAGGTAATCCCCCTCAATGAAGATGCTGCCCGTTCAATTCTGGCAAAGCTCGACCCCAAGGGCAAAATTGGTGAAGATCGGCTAAAAGCCCTGTTCACAGTTGATGATCGCCGCCGCCTATGTGTAACCGTGACAGACCTGAAAACCAACCGCGAATTGTTACGCGATGCGGTGATTGCATCCTTGAGATAGAGGAACCATACGATGACGAGTAATTCACAGATCACCGGTCGTGAACCCCGTTTAGCCTCTGGCTATCGAAAACCAGGGCAGCGGCGGCTATCACTGCGCAATCTGGCAACCATGATGAATGTGCTGCCGCCGGAGGCGGTATCACTCGATGCGGTGACTGAGATGCTGCATAACGAGGACTTTTTCGTGCGTTACAATGCCGCAAAAATGCTGGGCAGGCGCGGTGATCGTGATGCCCGTATGATCATACAGGAAACGCTGCAGACAGGCGATGGGCCCTCACGCGCCAGTGTCGCCCGTCATTTGTATGGCTTTTCCTGGTTTGCAGCCGAACCACTTATCCGCCTGGCGCTGCGTGATGAAGATGCACGTGTGCGCGAAGCAGCGGTTTATGCGCTGTGCGATCTTCGTGAACTGAATGCCTACCAATTGATGGTTGAAGCGCTGGCAACAGAGACAGATGATGTGCGAGCTGCGGCGGCGTGGGGGCTGCGCGACTGTCAGGACCCGGCAGCAGTGCCCGTGTTGCAAACTGCCCTCAAGGCCGACGATCCAGATGTGCGCGTGAAGGCATTAGAAGCCCTGGGAACCAATGACACGCCAAGCGCGATTCCGGTCGTGCGCAATGCCATGACGGACCCCGACCCCGATGTCAAATATGCGGCGACCTTGAGCCTTCTAGAGTTAGCCGGGGAAAACTGGCTGCAAGAACTTTCTGGCATCATCGGGCGCACTAGTGGCGTCACACTTCAGCAGATTCTGCGGGGGTTTTTCCACGCGACCAACTATCTCAAAATCAACGTTGCCAGCAGTAAATCTGCGGATATGTTGATTGATGCGCTGGAGACGGCGCTCCTCGATGATCTGCCCGAAGCGCGACTCGCCGTCATCTGGCCGCTGGCATGGATGCGGCATCCACGCACCCCGATTGTTTTGCGCCAGGCCTACTATCGCGAGACAGATAGCAACGTCAAAGCCCAGTTTGTCCGGGTCATCACCAGCCTGATGGCAGAAAACACAGGTGCGGGCGACTCCGTGCAAATAGCAGAGGCGATTTTGCAGGATGCCCTACAGAGCAAAGATGAAAAAGTCCGTTATATTGCCGATGAAGTTGTGCGCAACCGGGAAAATGCCACAGTCAAAACCGAAGGTTAAGTGCTGCACAGAGCGAATACTGCTCTGTGCAGTTTCAGACCACACGATTACTGTTCAACCGCCACCAATAGCCCGTGATGCAATTGCAAACTACGTACACTCAACGGTTTTTGTCGCAGTGCCTTAATCCCCTGCACCGTAGCCATAGCGGCGCTCAGCGTGGTAACAATCGGCACACCATATTGATGCGCGGCACCGCGGATCAGGCCCCCATCGTAGTGCGCCTGCCCGCCGCGCGGCGTGTTGAGAATGAGATCAATCTGACCATCGCGGACCGCATCCAGCACATTGGGCGATCCTTCGCTGACTTTATTGACCTCTTCCACCGGCAGCCCAACAATCTTCAGCAACTGCGCCGTACCACCGGTCGCCAGCAGCTTGAAGCCAAGCTGGTGGAAGTCACGAGCGATCTTGACGACAGCGCCCTTGTCGTAATCGTTGACACTGATAAACACGACACCGGATTGCGGCAGCGGCGCATTCACCGCCATTTGTGCCTTGGCGAACGCGTGACCAAAGCTGGCTGCATGGCCCATGACCTCGCCGGTCGAGCGCATCTCCGGCCCCAGACGCGCATCCACACCCGGGAATTTCTGGAACGGCAGCACAGCCTCTTTGACGAAGAACCCATCCACATGCGGCTGCTGTAAAAAGCCGAGTTCGGTCAGTGTTTTTCCTGAGGCAATCTGCGCGGCATAACGTGCCAGAGGTCTGCCAGTGGCTTTACTCACGAAAGGTACGGTACGGCTGGCACGCGGATTCACTTCCAGCACGTAGACCACATCATCCTTAATAGCGAACTGGATGTTGAACAGCCCCTTTACGCCCATCGCCAGGCCAATGCGCCGGGTATGTTCGCGGATAATCTCGATATGATACATGCTGATCTTATACGGCGGCAGCACACAGGCCGAGTCACCACTGTGAACCCCTGCCTCTTCGATATGCTGCATAATGCCACCAATCACAACGTGCTCACCGTCGCATAATGCATCCACATCCACTTCAAAAGCATCATCGAGAAACTGGTCGATCAAAACCGGATGCTCACCCCAGGTGACATTCTTATCCAGCCAGTTGATGAGCATATCGTCATCAAACACAATCGCCATACCACGCCCGCCAAGCACATAACTGGGCCGCACCAGCACCGGATAACCAATATCCTGTGCGGCGGCCAGTGCTTTTTCACGGCTCATCACGGTCGCGCCTTCTGGCTGGGTAATATCCAGCTCACGCATCAGTGCGCCAAAGCGCTCGCGGTCCTCTGCAAGATCGATCTTCTCGTAAGGCGTCCCCCAGATCGGCGCGCCAGCGGCTTGCAGTGCTTCGGCGATATTCAGTGGTGTCTGCCCACCAAACTGCACCAATATCCCGGCGGGCTGCTCCTTATCGACGATGTTCAGCACATCTTCCGCTGTCAACGGCTCGAAGTAGAGCCGATCCGCAGTATCGTAATCTGTACTGACCGTTTCGGGGTTACAGTTCACCATAATCGTCTCGTAACCCATGTCCCGCAGCGCGAAACAGGCATGGACACAGCAGTAATCAAACTCAATCCCCTGCCCGATGCGATTCGGCCCACCGCCAAGGATCATGACTTTCTGCTTCTCCGTCGGCTGCGCCTCGTCATCCTCCTCATAGGTTGAGTACAGATAAGGCGTAAAAGCCTCGAACTCCGCCGCACAGGTATCGACCCGATAGTAGTTCGATGTAACTCCCAGCATTTTCCGTTGGGCGCGCAAAACAGGTTCTTTGACGTCCAGCAGTTGCGCCAGATGTTGATCACTAAAGCCATACCGCTTGAGTTTGGAAAAGTCCGCCTGATCAAGATCATCTAGCGTGAGCTTTTTACCCAGCACCGACTGCTGCAAGTGCATCGTATCTGACATCTGGCGCACAAACCAGGGATCGAAGCCAGTATTCTCGACGATTTCTTCCAGCGGCATATCGTGGAACATGGCCGCTGCCACCTGATACAGACGCTGTGCAGTAGGCACCTTGAGGTCTGCGGCAGGTACATCTTCCATCACGCTGCCAAACCCTGGGATGCCGATGTCCAATGACCGGATTCCCTTCTGCAAGGCTTCGGGAAAGGTGCGGCCAATTGCCATGACTTCGCCCACAGCCTTCATCTGCGGTCCGAGAACATCATTCACACCCACAAATTTCTCGAAGTTCCAGCGCGGGATTTTCACAACTACATAATCCAGCGAGGGTTCAAAGCTGGCAGGCGTGACACGGGTAATGTCGTTTGGAATCTCATCTAGCGAGAAGCCAACCGCCAGCAGCGCGGCAATTTTGGCAATCGGGAAGCCCGTCGCTTTACTCGCCAGTGCGGAGGAGCGCGATACGCGTGGATTCATTTCAAT
>JAIOHN010000330.1 GCA_019912985.1 Anaerolineae bacterium
CCGGCGGCGGGAAGCCAGGGCGTTGTTGCCGCCGGGAGGATTATTCGGCGGGAAGAGGCTAACAACCACGCAAGCACGCTGTTCCAAAGAAGCAAAAGCAATTCTCTCGCTACAGACCTGGCACGCCGGACAAAGGCTCTGAACAGATCATTTGTTCTGGATTTAGTATAGCACAAATGGAATAGGAAATGGTGGACAAATGTCCCTATTTTGGAATAATATCGTTATTGTTAATAAATTGCTGGTTTGGTTTGATCCATTGTCATACCTTATTTTATCCCCAAATTAGGTACTTGGCACACCCAAAATCAGCCACGTAACCGTTACAGAATAAAATCTTCTACTCGATCCACAAGAGGAAAATAGGATCAATCACATCACTTGTCAGTGCGACAGTCCCTAGTGATCCTCCAACTGTGTGCTTGGCAAAGAGCATGGCATCCACCCCCACAGCCTACGCCACACCGCCGCGATGGTCGCCAGCGAAACCGGCACAATGCGCCAAGTGATGAACCTGCTGCGGCACAGCGGAATGCGGGTGACCAGCATCTACCTTGACCACTTATTGGAGCAAGACATCTCCGAGATGGTTGGAACACTGGATGCTGTGTTTGCTGAGCCGGGAAGCTGACTCCCCACCTGTGGCGCGGCGGCAGGGCGAACGGGATGGCAAGTGAAGTCCCCAGATTGTGGGTCTAGAGTAACCTAATCATTTAGTATCCAACAGCACCAGACCTAGCAAGGCTAATTCTATTTATCTATCTTTATAGCCCATGTATATGACACCTGTTGATTGGATATAGAGGATGTAACAATTTCTACTGTGTGAAATCCTAATCCAACCTGCGGTGTAATACAGAATTCGATGGGAAGATAGTATTTATCTGTCGCTTTACCATTCTCATCCAGTGCAAACCCACTTGGGATTGAAGCATATTCTGGTTGAGCGCGACTGCCATCAATTAGAAAATAAGTATTACCTAAAATATGTGATTGTAGGTCGGAAGCAGTGTTATCTGGTTCCCATAGTGCAGCCTGTGAAACAAAGATACAAATTTGTTGAGAAAGGGACAAAGCATCATTTTGAGGCGGCTCAATTCCATCTACAAAATCTGGGAAGGAAATCGGATTTGAATACATAGCTTCAATGGTTGTATCTAGCGGAGGTTCAATAATCGGATTTGTACAGGATACAAGGAAAAACACAGGCACAAGGATCAGACAGAGTAGTTTTGAGGACTCGATCATTTTTCACCATTTAATAGACTAGAGATAGGACCTAACTTAACAGCCTTATCTCTAGTCCTTCATTTACCACGTGACGATAATGTTACTTTGCTGCCACGAACTCTAGACTCCCATATTGGGGTAAGAGACCATAGAAGCCCCTACCACGATAAACACCTATGAGAAGACCGTTTTGATTAAAGAATCCTGCACCAGAATCCCCGATATATGGGCAACTACTCTCATCACCATCATTGTTTTTATTGCAATTTTGAAGGAGAGCATGTCGATAATCGCCTTGAGGACCACGATATGTACCAACCCCAACGCTCACTCTATCGTAGTCAACAAAAGGTTTAGTGAAATTGCTGCCCGGAACAAAAGCATAGTACACTGTGTCGCCAGTTGCTAGATTGAGATCAGCCAAACTAGCCATTCTCCCTATTCCCGCACCGCTTACCGGCAAAAGTGTTGTACCTCTTGGTCCATTAGGTATTTGTTCCGGTAATTTATCAATACAATCATACCTGTCACCATCTTTTCCTTCAATCCGCATCCATGTGTATTCTTGCCTGATAAATTCCCAACTCTTCCAGACATCATGATTGCTTCGATTATTGCCATCCACATGATCGTGGGTAAGTATTCCACCAGATACGATAGTGCCTAGTGAAGTATTGCTCATTTCGCAACCTGAAATCAATGAAGGAGGATGGCAGGTATCCGATTCAACACCCCAACTGATAACAACAGTTGTTTCCTTGACCAAACGTTCTATGGCTGGGTCAGAAGGTGGAACTTCCTCTTGGCATATCCTGATACATTCATTATATGCAGCCATACCATACGGGTCTGTTAAGAGTGGCTGACATATACTCTCGCATCTACTTCCACACGTCCCAATATTACAGGCTCCCCTAGAAAGTAGGTTAACAGCAAGCATAGGAGAGGCAATACTCAAATTAGCTAACGTTTGGGCACACATCCCTTTTGCATCAACAGCATTCGTAACATTGCCTTCAACCCAACTGTACCCATTCAGACTCATTGGTCTGCCAGCCATCCCCTCAAACGGGTCAAGCGACAGCCAGCCACCCATTGCCGGGTTGTAGTACCGCGCTCGATGATATTGCAGCCCGATAGGATCGCGCATTTCACCCGTGTAGGCAAACGGCAGTCCGATGCTGCCCTGCTGCCCAAACAGATTGCCATAGGGATCAGGGTGCTGAATTCCGAGTACCGCAAGCGTGTTATCCACTTCAGCACGTACCGAACCCTGTGCATCCTGAATAGCCCATGTCCAGTTACCGGCGTTGTCTTCCATCGCATGGATACCACGTGGTCCATGCACATAACGATCCGTATTGCCACCTGTCGTCGCAGCGATGACTTTCGACAAGCCCGGTTGCGTATCAAGCAAATACTGGGTTATGACTGGACTGGATGTGCCGATAGCCTGTGAGATGCGGTTGCCCACACCATCGTAAGCATAGGCAGTCAGTTCAGTCGGTGTGCCGGTATCCACTTCCAGCAGCCGATTTGCCCGGTCCCACGTGTAGTCGTTCACGCCATCGCTGTTTAGGTTGCCGTTGGCATCATGCGTCAGCGTGTTCGTGCCGTCATGGGTCATCTGGTTGGCGGCGTTGAAGGTCCGTGTCACGCCATCCATGTCCACGAGATTACCGGCAAGATCGTAGCCGTAGGTGTAGACATTGGAGCCAGAATCGTAGTCGGCTTCAATGAGTCTGCTCAGGTTATCGTAGGTGTATTGGATGGTATGGAGATCATAAGCCATACCACTCACCGTCAGCTGCTTGAAGCGCATCGCGTAGTTGGTAGATTGGTTGTGATGTTCAGGCCGGTTGCGCATCTCGAACAGGAAGGGGCCTTCACCGTCCAGCGATAGAGTGACGGTTTCTTCACCATTACTGGCGCTGTAGCCATCATAGGACTGGTAGAGGGTCCTGCCGATGTAGACATCAAAGATCCCATGATCAGGTCCTGTGCCATAGGTGAAAGCGACCTCACTGCCGTAGAACATGAGCATCAGGGAGTCCCCAAAATACTCGGTTCGCTTGAACGGGCTAGCATCCGTCCAGGTGCCATGATAGGCGATGCTGGCTAGGATAGCATTTATCCAGTTCCTGTCTACCAGTGCGTTGTTTCAGGCGGGCAGGTGTAAAGATAGGCGTGCGCCCTGGTTCATGTTTTCCGCTCGAACCTGCCCATGATGGTAATCGGCAATCGCTTTGACAATCGCCAGCCCCAGGCCGCTCCCTGGCATCTGGAAAGCGTTGCGTCCGCGATGGAAACGGCTGAACAACTGGGGTATATCCTCTTCGGGGATACCGATTCCGGTATCCTGCACCCATAATTCGATTCCATCCGGCTTCTGGCAGAGGCCGATAGTGATGGTGCCGCCCTCCGGCGTGAACTTGATCGCATTTTCGAGCAGGTTGCTCAAGGCACGCCGCAGTTGGCTCTCATGCACATCGGCCCAAACCGGTTGTTTCGGCAGTTCCAGCACAAAATCCAGCCCCGATTGCTCAGCCTGCGACGCGTAGAGTTCGCTGGTTTCGCGTACAAGCGTGTTGAGGTCGGCCAGCTCATAGCTATCCAGAGGCAGCATCCCGGCTTCCAGGCGCGAGAGTTCGAGCAGGCTGGAGGTGAGCGTTTCCAGGCGCATGACCTGGGCCTGAGCACGCTCGACGAATAGATCACGGCGGGTGCTGTCCATCTCTTCGCCAATCAGCTCGATATTGGTGCGCAGTGCGGTGAGTGGCGTGTGCAGCTCATGCGCTGCATCGGCTACGAAGCGCCGCAGGGTGAAGATTGTGTCTTCCACGCGCGCGGCCATCTCGTTAAATGAGTGCGCCAGGATGCCCACTTCGTCGCCACTGGCGACCTTTGCCCGCGCGGAGAGATCACCCCCGGTCATCCGTTTGGTGATGTCCGTGAGTGCCACCAGCGGCGCGCTCAAGCTGCGGCTGATGACCAGACCCATCGCTGCCGCCAGCAGAATGGCGACGGCGCTTGCCAGAATCCAGGCCCGCGCCACACCGTTGACGATTTCCATACCGTAAGCGGGGCCGTTGGACAGCTCAATGTAACCATTCACGGTGCCGCTGCGGTCATAAATGGGAGCTTGCACAGTCTGGTCGGAACGTAATTCGATCACTTCATTCGGAAAAGTCTCCGCATTCAGGCGGAAACCGTAGAGTGAGCGTGTGGCAGGGACAAAAGACGCATGTTGTGTGTCGATGGCATTCTCAAAATTGACCCAAAACGCCTGATCCTGAACCGGTGCCTGACTGGAATCGGATATGACGATGACTGGTGGCTTTCGGTCACGCCAGCGCTGCGCGGTGATATCCTGTGGTGGACTCAGCTTATCCAGCGGGTAAATAAAGACGCTGGGGCTAATGGTGGTCGTGGTTCCAGATTCTTGTGTTGTTTGATCTGCCGGGGCAGGTTGAGGATCCTGTCGATAGCTGATCGTCAGGTAATTGTTGTCCTGAGGCGCGCCGGAGTCACTGACCGGTTGAAGATCCGCATCGAGCAGGCGAACTCGCACCTGGGATAAAAACGACAGCGTGCGCAGCTGCGCATCCATCACGTCCGATGTCTTTTCCTGTAAGCCGCCGCGCTCGACAATTGTGCTGATGACAGTGGCGTTGTTACGCAGATATTCCGCCTCCTGGTCCGCATAATAACTGCGCAAGGTGGTTAGCAGCACGGCACCAAGCGCCAGCGCCGCGACCAGGGCGATAGCGGCGTAGCTGAGGGGCAAACGCCAGCGAATCGACTCAGGGATCATCTTGGGAACCTCATCTTCTGCTTATAGCTTCAGCATGCGGATTGTTGATTTCAACACGATTGCGATCTGGTTACAGTTCCGTAATCACCCCTGACTGCTGAGGCGGTAGCCGATGCCAGGGACCGTGAGAATGAGTGTGGGATGGCTGGGGTCGGTCTCGATTTTCTCGCGCAGGCGGCGCACATGCACGTTCACCGTGCGTTCGCTTTCAATCTCGCTGTCATAGCCCCACACGGCATCCAGCAGTTGGTCGCGGGTGAGTGCCTGGCCTCGATGCCGGGCCAGAAACACCAGCAGGCGAAACTCAGTCGGGGTAAGATTCAGTGTCTGATTGCCACGGGTCACCAGGCCACGCCCCCGATCAACCACCAGATCGTTGATGTAAAGCAGGTCAGCATCGGTATTGGAAAGTTCGCCGTAAGCACGGCGCAGCTGCGCCCGCACGCGTGAGAGCAGTTCGCGCAGGCTGTAGGGTTTGGTGACATAATCATCCGCGCCCATCTCCAGGCCGAGGATTTTATCCATCTCCTCTTTCTGGACTGTGAGCATAATGATGGGCTGGCGCACCCCTACCAGCCGCATCTGACGGCAGAAATCGAAGCCGCTGCCATCCGGCAGGCGCACGTCAAGGATGATAAGATGCGGGTTGTGGTCGCGGGCGAACCCCAGACCTTCTTCACCCGTGAATTTCCAGGTGACGGCGTAACCGTCACGCTCGAGGCCAGCCTGTAGGCTGGTGGCGACTGCTGGGTCATCTTCAACAATAAGAATGTGATTGGTCTGGTTCATTGCTGTGCGCTTTCGTCATACTCGCTAAAATTATAGCCTGTTGCTGATATAATCAAGCCTTTAAATAACTATTCAGGTATGTGATGAAACCCACAACGTTTGATTTTCAATCTCGGCGGTCGATGGTGACAGCGCGTCGTGGTATGGTCGCTGCCAGCAATCCACTGGCTGCACAAGCCGGTCTGAACATCCTCCGGCAGGGCGGTAATGCTGCGGACGCTGCGGTTGCCGCCGCCGCTGTCATGAATGTGACCGCCCCCGGTTCATGTGGCATGGGCGGGGACTGCTTTGCACTGTATTTCGACGCCGCCAAAAGGCAAATCACCGCGCTTAATGGCAGCGGACGCGCCCCGGCGGCTCTGACATTGGCCGATATGCAGGCACGTGGCTATCAGGAGATGCCGCGTTTCAGCGCGCACGCCGTCACTGTGCCGGGAGCGGTACAGGGCTGGTATGACTTACTCCAGCGGCACGGCAGCATGACACTGGCCGACGTGCTGGTGGATGCTATTCATTACGCGGATGATGGCTATCCGGTTTCGCCAGTCTTCGGCGCGGCCTGGAAAAACTCCGAGCTATTCCTCAAAAACAGCACCAACACCGAGCAATATCTCCCCAACGGTCATGCACCAGAGGTCGGCGAGATCATACAGCTCAAAGACCTGGCGAACACCTTCCGCATCGTAGCAGAAGGCGGCCCAGAAGCTTACTATCAGGGGAAGCCCGGCGAAGCGATTGTCTCCACACTGCGATCGCTGGGCGGTGTGATGACGATGGACGACCTCAAGAATCATCACTCCACCTGGGATGAACCGATTCTGACCAATTATCGGGGTATCAGTGTCTACGAATGTCCGCCCAATGGGCAGGG
>JAIOHN010000331.1 GCA_019912985.1 Anaerolineae bacterium
ATTGGCAATAGTTACGTGGAATATGATGAACCCAGCGTAACGAGATAATCCGTGTAGGAGGGGACGATGGTTGACTGGAGACAGTTCTCGCAGCTTGCAACGGAGGGATACGCGCAGAAATGGTTAGAGTTTCTGACTCGACTGGGACGGTCACCGAATACGATTCTGGCTTACGCGAGAGCGCTTGAGGACTACTTCCGGTTGTGTCAGCAGTGTCAGATCGACCCCATTGGCGCAACGAAGGAACACGTCGCCCTTTTCGTGCAGGACATGCGAACACGTCCCCGTCCCGACGGCGGACACGGATTAGCCAATGCCACCTTACATCAACGACTGACGGGAGTCCGCCTGTATTACGACTATCTCGTTGAGGAAGGGCTGCGTGAACGCAATCCTGTTGGGCGGGGGAGTTACCTTCCCGGACGAACAGCGACTAACCGGCGGGGACTTGTTCCCCGCTCCAAACGCCTGCCCTGGATACCCAACGATGAGCAGTGGAGCATGTTTCTACAGACGGCACAGCATGAATCTATTCGCAACCGAACCATGCTGGCGTTTGCCTACGATGCAGCCCTTCGCCGTGAAGAGCTGTGCGCGCTGGAGAGCCAAGATATCGACCCATCTCATCGGCTTCTTCGCGTCCGAGCAGAGACCACCAAGAACCAGCAGGAACGCATCGTGCCGTACTCCGCTGCGACCGACCAGTTATATCAAGCGTATCTGCACCACCGCCGCCAATTCAGTCGGGCGAGAGGACGTCTGTTTCTCTCCGAATCCCGTCGAAACCCAACACAGCCCGTGACGATCTGGACATGGTCGAAAGTCGTTCGTTCCCTGGCTCAACGGGCTAACATGCCGGAATTCACGACCCACACCTTTCGCCATTTGTGCTTAACCGACCTCGCCCGTGCAGGATGGGACGTCCATGAAATTGCGCGTTTTGCCGGACACCGTTCCATTCAATCTACGTTGACCTATATCCACTTGAGTGGGAGGGATCTCACGCAGAAACTTGCCAACAGCATGAGCGAAATTCATGCGTGGCGACTTGCACAGATACTGGAGTACGGGACATGAAATGGCAGATGCCTCTCGACATAAGTCGCTACGACTGCCGACCCAATCTGGATGAAAACGAACGTGAAGCCCTTGCGGACTTGGTGCTTGAGCTTGAACGACGGCGAAAGTTCCCGCGCCAAACGTCGCCTACTCTGAACCGCATTCTTCAACCGTTAGATGATGTGCTAGCGTGGTTCGATCCGAATCCCCGGATGCGTAATGCTGTGTTCCGCTTCTGCATTCGTGAAATGCATCAACAGCAGCAAACGTATTGGGGATGGAGCGAGGCGACATGGCTAACCTTCCTGAAGCCCACCGATGCCCCTACGCGCAAAGACATTAACCATCACCTGATGACCGTCGCATTGGTGCTGGTGGGGTTCACCAATCTCAGGCAGGCGCTCCCGTTTCGACCAGAACGATATGTCTCCAAAGTGTTTGGTGCGGAAGCACTTTGTGAGGCGGTGGAGACAGTCTGCGACCAACTCGTCAGTTGGGGGTTTTCTGGCAAGCATGTGCGCCTGCACGTCAACCGATGTCTATGCTACCTGTTCGTCAAGAACCGCAGCCCCTATCTGTGCGACCTCAATGACAGCGTCCTTTGGTGGATGTACGAGGAAGGAGCCAAATTCTCCGAACGCGCGTGGGTGCCGCGAATTTCGCGTGTTCTTGCTCATCTTGGGATTGTCTCGAAACCGATAGAGCCGGACAACCCAATGCAACCAGCGGCAACAACCGTTGCCGACATCCCCGAAGCATGGCTGGCATGGTGCAACCGCTGGTACGACACGACCCTAGTGAGTGGCAAAACGCGAAAAAGCGCTTTTTTCCAACTGCTGAAAGTCGGGCGATGGCTTTACAAAACGCATCCAGAGGTCGTTTCTCCAGCAGATTGGACGCGCGATACGGTCACGGATGCGTTAGCCATGATTCACCGTCTGCAAGTGGGGGATTATGTGAGCAGCGCCTTTCACCACAATCCCACACGATTTGGACAACCCATGCGCCCACAGAGCAAGAAGTCGATGTTATCCGCCTTGTCACTGTTTTTCCGGGACTGCCAGAATTGGGAGTGGATTCCCATCCGCTTTGACGCTGCGCGCTGTTTTGCCATTCCGCGCAGCCTCAGTCGCCTGATTGGTCCTTCGCCTCGTGTCATCGCCGATGATGTATGGGCGAAGCTGCTCTGGGCGGGCATGAATCTGACCGAGGAGGACATTCCACAAATCCACATTCGTCACCAGCTTTACCCATTGGCGTTTTTTCGTGCTATCGCGGTCATGTGGTTGTTCGCAGGACTGCGGTTAGGTGAAATTACGCGGTTGCGGCTGGGTTGTATCCATTGGGAGCCGGGAGTTCATAGGGTCGAGGAAAATACGCCACCGACCGTATGCCTACTGGACGTTCCAGTGACGAAAACATCGACCGCTTTCACAAAGCCCGTCGCAGCGGTCGTGGGAACAGCGGTTGAAGCATGGGAAAAAGTACGTCCGACCCAGCCGCTTTGTGTCGATACCAAAACCGGAGAATCCGTCCACTTCCTGTTTGCGTACCGTGGCAAACAAGTCGGACATGCCTTTCTCAACCACACGCTCATCCCCATCTTGTGCCGTAAGGCGGGCATTCCCGAATCCGATGCGAGAGGCAGAATTACCAGCCACCGGGCGCGGGCGACGATTGCATCGCAGCTTGCCAATACGCGCCAGCCGATGTCCCTGCTTGAACTTCAACAGTGGCTTGGACACCAGACTCCAAACTCGACCCGTTGGTATGTACGTCCAACCCCGATGCGCCTCACCCAATCCTACACCGAAGCGGGTTACTTTGACCGCAATTTACGCAGGATTGCGGTTCTGCTTGACCAAGCAGCGATTCGGAGTGGAGCGGCTGCAAATGGCGAAGCATGGCGCTACTACGATCTCGGGCATGGTTACTGCACCTACGACTTTTTCGACCAGTGCCCACACCGTATGGCATGTGCGAAATGCTCGTTCTATGTGCCGAAAGAAGATTCCCGGATGCACTTGCTTGAAGCGCAAGGCAATCTACAGCGGATGTTGCAAGAAATCCCCTTGACGGACGAGGAGCAAGCAGCAGTGGAGGATGGCATGGAAGCGCTGGAAAAGCTTGAGCGACGTCTGCGCGATGTGCCAACACCAACAGGTCTGACTCCTCGTGAGATCCAAAACGGGAGCGGATTCGTTGCGCTCGAAGCGCTTTTCAGTCCTTCAAGCCAAGACTTCTAAAGGAGAAAATTCATGTCTCAAGTACAACGTATCTTCCAGATTGGGGCGACCCGCATCGTCGCCGATGACAGCTTTCGCGGCGTGGATAATGAGTCCGCCCGGCAGGTGCTGAAAGCCAGCTATCCCGAAGTCGCTAACGCTACCATCCGCGAACGCACGTTGGACGATGGGACACAGTTGGTCGAGTATCTGCCCCAACCCGGACGCAAAGGGTAAGTATTACGGCTCATCCAGTCCAGTAAGGCCTGTATCCGATGGGATGCAGGCTTTTTGTTTCCCTTAAACCAAGGAGGAAAAACCATGAGTCATTTGACAAGATTTAGATTCCACATAAATAACGAAGCCATCCGCAGTCTGCTCAAGGCGACCTATCCCGAAATCGCCAATGCCACCATCCGTGAAGTGACCACCGAGGACGGGCAGAAGGTGGTTGAGTTCCTGCCGCAACCCGGACGCAAAGGGTAACTGCCATGTTTGACGCAGGCTTGACGGTTGAAAGCCTGCGGGACTGCCTGGCAGGTCTGCCACCTGTCGAACTCAAGGGGATGA
>JAIOHN010000332.1 GCA_019912985.1 Anaerolineae bacterium
CTGGGCATCCTTCATATTCACCCGCTGCGTCATTTCTCAGGCTCCATCCTGACACCGAGGATTTCATTATACAATTTCAACAGGCGCTGTGCGACATCATCCCAGGTGTGCTGGCGCGCCCACGTATGACCTGCCGCGCCCATCTGTGTTCGCAGTGCAGGGTCCCGCAGCAGCGTCAGGATCGCATCCGGCAGTTGGGCACCCACATGAGCCTGTTCCACCAGCAGGCCGGTCACACCGGGATCAATAGCATCCTCCGCGCCGCAGTCCGTCGTGCCGATCACCGGCAGTCCAGCAGCGCTGGCCTCGGCATGGACCAGCCCGTATCCCTCAAAACGCCCGCCAATATTCATCGAGGGCAGCGCAAACACATCCGCCACGCCATACCAACTGAGCTTCACCGCCTCCGGCACATGCCCCAGCAGATGCACACAATCCTCCAGACCAAGCGCGTGCACCGCCGCCTGCACCTGTGCGCTGTATTCGGGCATGGCATCCAGCGCGCCGATGATGACACACTGCACACTGGGCATCTGCTGGCGCACGACCGCCATCGCCCGCACCAGTTCCAGCGTGCCTTTGCGCGGCTTGACCGCTCCCACGCTCAGCACCGTCGGGCCGCGCTTCGGCGTGTCCAGTGCTGGCAGCGGCGGTGAAAATTTCTCCACATCAATCCCGTTGCGGATGACCGTGGTTTGCACACCGGGCAGTTCGGCTTGCGCCACGCGCGCAGTATAACGGCTGACACACACCAGCTGCGAGCGTTGAAGCGCCTGCTCATAGATCGCCCCGGCAGGCCAGCGGCGGCCCGGCAAAATCTGAACATAACTGCCATGCGCGGTCACAAAACAGGGTTTGCCCAGCCGTGCCGCCAGCGGCGCGAACGGCTCCACAGTTGCATGAACCACGTCACAGTCTCGCACCAGCGCCCGCACAGAGGGTAGGGCCAGCATCTGCCGTCCCAGCAGCCCCCGTTCCGCCGGGACCAGATCCGGCAGCAAGCGATGCACCGTCACCCCCTCGACATCCGGGCTGTTACGCGAGGCAATCACCGTGACATCCACACCGGCACGGCGCAGCGCCCCCAACAGGCTGAGGCTGTAGCGCGCCCAGCCATGATGCGGCGAAAGATCGCAGGTCAGCAGCGCAACACGCGTCATGTCGAACGCTCCGATGCATCGCTGATTTTTGCCAGAATCGCCTGGGCGCGTGCCTCCCAGGTGTAATGCGCCATCACCTGCGCATAAGCACAGGCCGCCAGCACCTCACGTAAGGTCGCATCGGCTTGCAGGTGTTGGATCGCTGCCGCCAGCGCATCCGCATCCCCCGGCGGCACCAGCAGCGCCGACTCGCCATCCGTGACCACATCCGCCCAACCGGGCATCGCTGACGCCACAATCGGGCGCTGCGACGCCATATACTCGAACAACTTCAGCGGCGAGGTGTACCGCGCGAACTGCGTGGTATAGGGGTGCGGCATGGCGCAGACATCAAACGCGCTGAGATAAAGCGGCACCTCCGGCGCGGATACCTGTCCTGCATAGAGAAAATGCGATGCGGGCAGGCCCGCTTTCTGCCACTGCCGCTGCAACACTGCCGCCATCGTGTCCGGCCCGCCGACCAGCGCCAGCGCGACCGTCCCCGGTTGGAGTTGTGCCAGCGCGTCAATCAGGATGCCCAGACCTTTGTCCATCGACATCGTATGCAGCCGCCCCACATAACCGACGATAAAGGCATCCTGCGGCCAGCCAATGTGTTCACGTGCACGGCGTTGATCCGGCACATGCTCAAATCGCGCGCGGCGAATGCCATCATGCGCCACCAGTACGTGCGCTGCATCCGCACCACCCGCGATCAAGTCCTCAGCCAGCTGCGGCGTAATCGGGATGACCGTCCCGGCGCGGCGCACAGCCAGATTTTGCAGCCGCTGCCCCAAAGATGACTGTGAACGTCGGTGCGGCTCATAAGCGATACAGCGGCGCGGCTTGATCAGGCTCAGCACCAGCACGGTTGGCAGATCACGGCTGTAGTAGACATCGGCCCGCGCGAACAGGGCAGCGATCAGCGTCGCCAGCGTGTAGGTGAACACCTGTAGGAAAAACGCCAGCCGGGTCAACAGCCGGATGCGCTCCCCCACAAGCTGCTGCAAATCGAACGAGAGGATACGTCGCAGCTTAAAATTCACCTCCACGCCGTAAAAAGCGAAGGGGGCTTTCACCTGCCGCAGTTCCGGCGTG
>JAIOHN010000333.1 GCA_019912985.1 Anaerolineae bacterium
CGCCTTTGGTGCGGATCATCGCCGCGCCTTCGTTGATGCGCCGCAGGGCTTCGCCCAGGTTGCGACAGCCGCAGACAAAGGGAACCGTGAACTTATGCTTGTTGATGTGATTTTCTTCGTCTGCAGGAGTTAAAACTTCGCTCTCGTCGATGTAATCGACGCCGAGTGCCTGTAGAATCTGTGCTTCCACAAAATGCCCAATTCGTGCTTTCGCCATCACCGGGATCGACACTGCATTGATGATCCCCTCGATCATGTCGGGGTCACTCATGCGAGCCACACCGCCCTGAACACGAATATCCGCTGGAACGCGCTCCAGCGCCATCACTGCCGATGCACCTGCATCTTCAGCGATCTTCGCATGTTCGGGAGTCACCACATCCATGATGACGCCGCCTTTTAGCATTTGTGCCAGCCCGGCCTTTACACGGAAAGTACCAGTTTCGCCGCTGCCATTGCTGCCATTCTGAACCATAAAATTGCCCTCTATTGCTTATATCCTGTGATTCTAGCGTAATCTCGCGGTTACACTGCTTATATGTCCAGTTGAGTCCAATAGGGCCATTCTAAACCTTATTTCTTTAAATTTGAAGTTCTTCAAAAGTTTGCTTTATACTTTGATTATGGAAAATCCAATTGATTGGGACGAAATCTGGAAAAGCCTCATACGGGTCGATCACGATCATGATGAGGCCATTGTGCGTGAACGCCTCCGCAAGCGTGCTCAGCAGTATGCAGCGCCAAAGGCACAGGCTCAGCAGGTGATCGAGCAGGGATTGGCCCTGCTAACATTTCGGCTTGGGAGTGAAACTTATGGCGTTGATGTGGTGACTGTGCGTGGCGTGCGCGAAGTGACACACATCACCCGTGTGCCGAGTGTGCCTGCATTCTACCGTGGCGTGGTCAACGTGCGCGGGCAGGTCGTAACCGTGCTGGATTTACGATTGTTTTTTAATGTCAACGTAGCCGAAGAATCCGTATCACCGACCGAATTGGTGGTCGTGGAGGCGAACAACCTTACCATTGGCTTGCTGGCACATGATGTACAGGATGTCGTTACGGTTTCCCAGGAACAGGTCGAAGCGATGGAAAGCATGCCTTATACACTCGGCGTGACCCCCGACCATCTGGTCGTCCTGTCAATTGAGATGTTATTGAAAGATGACCGGCTTTGGGTCGGTAGCAAGGATAAGACGGATCAATGAGTGAAGCGACGATAACTGCAAATTCCAGGCCGCGCCAGGCGATTGAACAGGTCTTCAATAGCTCGGTGCTGTTGACGATGGCTGCAGCAGGGCTGCCAGTCCTGTTGATGAGCCTTTCCTTGCGACCGCTTACGAACAATGATGTGCTGATTTGGTTACTCATCGCGTTACTCATCGGCGCGATCTTCGGGATTCTGGATTATGCGCTCAAGCGACGCTGGTTGGGGAGACAGTTGGATGTCTTCATTGATGTCATGGAGCAAATTGCCGATGGTGATTTGAGGCAGCGATTGGACATTGATTCACTGGCGTTAACCGGTGGGGGGGGACGGCTGCTTGCGCAATTGGGGGATGCCATCAACCGCACTGTAGAACGGATTCATACGATTGTGGTAGAGATTAACAACACGGTTCAGCGGGTAAGCACTGATGCCGATAACATCCTTGATGCGACGGAACGCCAGATCAATATGGCGAACGAGCAGGATAACGTGGTGACGGAAACTACCGCCACCGTGAATGAGGTGCGGGCCACGGTGACCGAAACTGCCGAGCGTGCTCAGAGTGTGGCCGAAACTGCGCAAGTCTCGGTCGACATCTCACGCGCCGGGACCGAAGCGGTCAGTGAAACAATCTCCGGCATGGAGTTAATTCGCCGCCGTGTCGAGGACATCGCTGATAACATCCTGGTGCTCTCAGAGCACACACAGCAGATTGGCGAGATTATCGCCACGGTCAACAGCCTTGCCGAGCAGTCTAAAATGCTGGCATTGAATGCCTCTGTTGAGGCAGCTCGTGCGGGTGAGGAAGGCAAAGGCTTCGCGGTCGTGGCCTTAGAGGTGCGTAACCTGGCAGACCAGAATCGGGATGCCACAGTACAGGTGCGTGAAATCCTGGGGGAAATCCAGCGGGCGACCAATGCCGCTGTGATGGTCACCGAGGAAGGTAGTAAGGGCGTAGATCATGGGCAGCAGTTAGTGAACCGGGCCGGTGATTCGATTCGTGAGCTGTCGAATGCGATTGAAGAAGCGGCGATGGCTGCCATGCAAATTGCCGCCAGTACCCGCCAGCAAACCATTGGTGTCGATCAGTTGACGCAAGCCATGCGCACGATTAAACACTCCACTGCGGAGGTCGTATCCAGCACGATGCAGGTTGAATCCAGTGTGCAGCGACTGCGTCAGGTGACCAGTAATATCACGACGGTGTTGCATGAGTTGAAGTTGTAATCTCAATGGCTGATTCCGACACAGATTTACTGACAATATTCAAAGATGAGGTAGGAGAATATCTTGCCTTACTGAATAAGGCGTTGCTCCGGATTGAGACGTCAACCGCTGATGTTGAACTGCTGCGTGAGCTTAATCGTATAGCCCACAGTATGAAGGGTGCTGCCCGCGCTGTGGGTATCAAGCCTGTTGAGACAGTTTCCCATGCGATGGAGTCGGTGTTTGAAGCGGCACGCAATGAACAAATTGAGCTTTCTCCGTCTGTCTGTGATCTGATATACGATGGCCTCGATATCATCCATTTGATTGTTGAAGGTCAGGACATCGAAGCCGAAACACTTGGATTGATTATTTCGTCTTTGGAATCGCTGACTCCGGTTGATGAAAAGCCAGCATCCAGCCGCATTCGTGATACATTTTCGATGGAAATCCCTGTGGTTCGCCTGGAAGAACCGGCCAATGAACCTGCCACACTAACCCTTCGCGCGGCAGAAGACAGTGTACGGGTGACGGTGAGCAAGCTCGACCGCCTTATGGCTGAGGTCAGTGAGCTGCTAGTCGCCCGGATGCAAAATGAGGAACGCCTGCACGAAATTGAACTGCTGCGCCGCTTACACGCTCGCTGGCGTCGGGAATGGCAGGGGGTGCGTGGTGCTTATGTCCGGCTGGCACGGCGCATGCAGGATGAAGATGGCGACTTGAAAGAAGACCTGGCCGCTTTATTTAAATTTCTGGAGAGTAATCAGCGTTACCTTGGCGATAGCAATCACCAATTGGGCCAGCTGGCGCATATTGTGGGGCAGGATAACCTGCGCTTGTCCACGCTCTCTGATCAACTGCAAGATGACATTACCCGGATGCGTCTCATTTCTTTTGAGACATTACTCAGTACTTTTCAGCGCATGGTGCGCGATTTAGCGCGTGATACAGGGAAACAAGTACATTTTGATGTGATGGGGGCATCCGTTGAAATTGATAAGACGGTTCTTGATGCGCTGAAGGACCCGATCATTCACCTGCTGCGAAATGCGGTGGATCATGGCATTGAACCACCAGATGTGCGTGAACGTCGTGGCAAATCTCCTGTTGGGGTAATTCGGTTGATGATTGAGCAGCGCGGCAGCGAGGTCATGGTGCGGGTAGCCGATGACGGGACCGGAATTGACTCGCGTGCCGTGCTCGAGACAGCAGTGATGGTCGGGGTATTGAACGAGCAGGACGCAGAAACACTGAGTGAAGAAGATGCTCGTGACTTGATTTTCCAACCAGGACTGACCACCAGCTCCCATCTGACGACAATCAGTGGACGCGGAATCGGCATGGACGCCGTGCGCAGCCAGGTGGAACGCATGCGAGGACGGGTTAGCG
>JAIOHN010000334.1 GCA_019912985.1 Anaerolineae bacterium
CCCCAGGTCTGGCATCTCGACTTCGCGCGGGTCCCACAAGCGTATTGCCAGAACTTCATGATGTTGATTGAGCAGCGTCAGAGGCCGCTCCCAGCCAGGTTCACAAATAAAATCGGACACGACGAACACCAGCGAGCGCCGCTTGATCGTGTGCAGCCCGTGCTCGAACAGTGGCGATAAATCCGTAAACGGCGCGCGGGCCAAACTAGGCTGCTTGAGCAAATCATTCACCAGCCGCAGTACATGGGTTCGCCCGCTCCGTGGCGGAAGAACGCGATCCACCTGATTGCCATAGAATATCGCGCCGACCCGGTTGCCATGCCGCGTGAGAAGGCGCGCAAAAGTGGTCACGAAATCGACCAGCACCGTTCGTTTCAGCGCCTGCACCCCACCAAAGTCAATCGAAGGGCTTAAGTCCAGCAGGAACCAGGCGACAATCTCGCGATCTTCAGCATATTTGCGCACATACGGTGTATCCATCCGTGCCGTGACGTTCCAATCAATATAGCGAATGTCATCTTCAGGCTGGTACTCGCGCAGATCAGCGAAATCAATCCCGTAGCCGTAGAACAGGCTGCGATAATCACCCTGCAAAAGGCCATCCAGGCGGCGGATCACCTGCCAATCGAGGCGCTGTAAAATGCGCTCAGGTGTTTGTGCGGCTGTGGGCGTATTCATCAAGTGGCACCGAGGGAACAGGAATACGGGCAAGAATCTTCTTCAACAGATCGGCAGCACTCACATTATCCGAGAGCGCCTCATAGGTCAGCACCAGCCGGTGCTGCATCACATCCACCGCCATATCGAGCACATCCTGCGGCAGCGCATAATTGCGCCCGCGCACATAAGCCAGCGCCCGCGCGGTGAGAATCAGGTTGATTGAAGCACGCGGACTCGCACCGAACATGATATAGTGCGCCAGTTCCTTCAAGCCATGATCCTGCGGCCTGCGTGTCGCCGTGACCATCCGAACTGCATACTCGATCAAAGCCGGGTCGACATACACGCTGTCAACTGCTTTCTGCAAGGCCACCAACTGCTCGGTCGTGAGCACCTGTTGCACGGCCTGTAAAGCGCCGGTCATGCGCTCGACAATCACAAACTCCTCCGTCGAAGTTGGATAGCCCACCAGCACCTTGAGCATAAAACGGTCGACCTGGGCCTCTGGCAGAGGATACGTGCCTTCAGCTTCAATTGGATTTTGAGTCGCCAGCACAAGAAACGGATTGGGGACTTTGTACGTCTCCCGTGCGATGGTCACCTGCCGCTCCTGCATCACTTCCAGCAGCGCACTCTGGACCTTGGCTGGTGCGCGGTTGATTTCATCCGCCAGCAGCAGATTAGTGAAGACCGGGCCGAGCGAGGTATTGAATTCGCCCGTCTTTTGATTGTAGATGCGGGTGCCAATCAGATCAGCCGGGACGAGATCGGGCGTGAACTGGATGCGCTTGAACTCGCCGCCAATCGATTCCGCCAGTGTCTTGATCGCCATCGTTTTCGCCAGTCCCGGCACACCTTCCACCAGGATATGGCCCCGCGCCAGCAGCGCGATTACCAGCCGTTCCAGCAGATGATCCTGGCCGACGATGACCTTCTTGACCTCGTAAACCACCTGCTCCAGCGGTGTTTCGTTCTGATTCATCAACGTTCCCCCTGTCTCATTAGCGTGGCGGCAGTCCGGCACCACCGGCAGCCGTGGTGATCGGCACTGCAAAGCCGATCCCGATAAAAACATCTTGCCCGGTCGGGTTCAGCAGCAGCACCATAATGCCCACCACCTGCCCATAGCGATTCAGCAGCGGCCCACCCGACGTGCCGGGATTGGTGGCCGCATCCACCTGAATCAGGTTTTGCATAGGTTCCAGACTATCGGAAGGTTGGTAAGTGCGATTGAAACCGGAGATCACGCCTGCGCTCATCGAGCCGTACAGGCCGAAAGGATGGCCCACAATAAAGGCTTCATCGCCGATGCGCATGACATTAGGATTGCCGAGCGTGGCCGGGATGAGCGGGTCTGGCAGTGTATCCGCTTGCAGCACTGCCACATCGTTATCTGACAATGTGCCAACAACCTCAGCATTACCAACCGTGCCATCAGAAAACGTTACGCGGATGTTCTCCGCGCCCGCAACCACGTGTAAGCTGGTAAGGATAGCGCCAGCATCGTTGACAATCACCCCGCTGCCCACGCCATTATCCTGCACCTGTCGGAAAAAATCGCCTGCGCCGGAGTCATAACGAGCCAGACCGTCGTGCGTGATGATATTGGTTTCGATCATCACCAGTGATGGACGAATGACTTCGTATACCTGTGCGGATAGCGCCGGACGCGGCGTGGCTGAAGCCATGGCCTGAGCAATCGAATTTTCCACATCGGCAGTGGTGAGCTGTTGAGGTTGTGGTGTAAGCAAGTTGTAGAGTGCGAGGAAAAGCAGCGCCGCAAATGCACCGGATGCGAACGGAAACAATCGCTGCCCGAGCAAGCGCAAACGTTTATTTTGGAAAAGCCCTGTACCCAACTTTGAAACCGGTGTGTCCGTCATGAATCGGGATGGCTGCACAACCTATGCTTCAAATAAGCTCGATCATAGACTCTTTTCCTGAGAATCACATGAGGAACCGCGAAGAAACGGACTGCCGTCAGTTCATTGGTCATCACAATCATGCCTCAGCGGCAGCAGCACCCTGGTAACTCGCCTTATCTGCTGCCGCCGAGGTTGAGATAGCTGCTAGAACGCATCCACCGGGTTGCGATAATGCACGTCGAGCTGATCCAGCCGCGCCAGTTGCCCTTTCAGCCGTTGCAAGAAATCATCGTAATCCCGCACTTCTATCGGCGACCACACCGCTTCCGCGATCGCCAGCAATCGCGGGAACGTCATGTATTCGACCAGCTCCGATGTGGGAATATACTCAGTCCAGACATTGCCCTGCCCGCCCAGGACATGCTGCGCCTGTTCTGGCTCAATGCCTGCAGTGGGATCAAACGCGTACACATTTTCCAGCGGCAGATAACCACCAATGGCAGGCGGTTCGTTGTCGTGGTCTTCAGACTGGTAGTAATCCAGGTAGCAGTGGGTGTTGGGCGTCATCACCACATCGTGCCCGGCGTTGGCAGCCTCGATCCCCCCCTTGCTGCCGCGCCAACTCATGACTGTCGCATTGGGAGCCAGACCGCCTTCGAGAATTTCATCCCAGCCGATCAAACGCCGCCCGCGCGCATTCAGGAATTTCTCGATCCGGTGGATAAAGTAGCTTTGCAGCTCATGCTCATCCTTCAACCCTTCCCGCTTGATCGCCGCCTGACATTTCGGGCAAGCTTCCCAGCGGACTTTCGGGCATTCGTCACCGCCGATGTGGACAAACTCTGACGGGAACAAATCAAGGACTTCGTCGAGCACGTTTTCCACAAACGTGTAGACATCTTCGTTCCCTGCGCAGAATACATCATCCTCAATTCCCCAGAAGGTGCGCACCTGGTAATCCTCCCCCACGCACCCTAGATCGGGATAAGCTGCCAGCGCCGCGATGCTGTGTCCCGGCATTTCGATCTCCGGTACGACCGTGATCCCCAGTGTCTGGGCATAGGCTACCACCTCCTTGACCTCCGCCTGGGTGTAGAACCCTCCGTAAGGCTGGCCGTCAAGCCGCTTCCGGTCCGCCGGGTAAGGCGAAGCCGCGCGATAGGCCCCAACTTCGGTCAGGCGCGGATATTGCTTGATTTCAATGCGCCACCCCTGGTCTTCGGTGAGGTGCCAGTGAAAGACGTTCATTTTGTACAGCGCGATCACGTCCAGCCACTTTTTAATATCAGCCACCGGGAAGAAATGCCGCCCCACATCAAGATGTAAACCACGCCACACAAAACGCGGCGCATCCTCAATCGTGACCGCCGGGACCTGCCAGGCAACCGATGTCACCGTCGTGCTGCTTTCGATTTCGGATGGCAGAAGCTGGCGTAGGGTCTGCATACCATTGAGTAATCCAGCGATGGAAGACGCGTCCAGGTTGATTT
>JAIOHN010000335.1 GCA_019912985.1 Anaerolineae bacterium
GTGCGCCGTGTCACGGCTTAGTTGACTGTATGCAAAGCATACTCTGGGCTACTTATCTGAAATGCCCAGAACTCCAGCTAACTAACCCAAGAGGAGAAATCCGAAGGGAACAATAGCATGTTAGAAAGCCCGTCTGCGAGGCACCGGAAAGCCTCAAAACTGGATGGGTCGGAGTTTCATATATGGTGAAGGCTACACTGCTTGAACCCTAGTGTCATGGGATCCCCAGGTAGATCATGACGAAAACCGGTTGAAACGTCATCTCTGCGGTAAGCCAAGCAATTGTCGAGTGCTAAGGCTGAACAGGTAAGCGCAGAGCCAGCCCGTAATATCGGGATGAAGATACGAACAGGGCACCTAAGTATGGATGTAATCAACTAAGCACGGAACACGGGATGACCTAAAGACCGCGAGGTCTATGGTTACGGAGTGCCTCATAGTAGTCTGAGGTCGGGAAAGCCGACTACATGGCAAAGGGGGCACAGGTAAACAGTATCTAGTTCAAAGGAGTGATCAGTTCGGATGAACGTCAATCACAACTTGCTAAATACACTTCACAAGCTCGGCAGCAGAAGTGAACCCGTTGAACGGTTATACACTCGCGTGACCGACGAACAACTCTTCCTGGCGGCTTACGCCAAGTTGTACAGCAACAAAGGTGCAATGACACCCGGCGTCAACCCAGAAGATCAAATCGACGGCATGAGCCTCAAACGGATACGGAAAATCATTGCTCAACTCAAGTCTAATGAGTGGCAGTGGCAGCCCGTAAAACGTACCTACGTCCCCAAAGCCAATGGCAAATGGCGACCGCTGGGTATACCGGGATGGAGTGACAAACTCGTTCAAGAAGTCATCAGAATGGCATTGGAAGCTTACTACGAACCCATTTTCCATACGGAAAGTCACGGGTTTCGACCCAATCGAAGTTGCCATACTGCTCTGACTGACATCAAGAATACGTGGACAGGCGTCACATGGTTTATCGAGGGCGACATCAAAAGTTGCTTTGACGAGATAGATCACGAAACGCTGCTCCATGTGGTTGGAAAACGAATAAGGGACTTTCGATTTCTAAAGTTGCTGCGCACCATGCTGGAAGCAGGTTACTGGGAAAACGAGACGCATCACAAGACCATTGCAGGAACACCACAGGGCGGCATCGTTAGCCCACTACTGGCAAATATCTTTCTGCATGAGTTGGACGAATTTGTCCTCCAGACCCTCAAACCCGCATTCGACAAAGGCGAACGCAAACGCATCAACGAACAATATCAGAAATTCAATAATGCCTACCACAGAGCCAAGAGAAAGGGAAACCAGGAAGAAGCTCAGGCATTCAAGAAACAAAGAGACGAAATTCCCCGTTCCGATCCAACTGACCCGAATTTCCGACGATTGCTGTACATTCGATACGCCGATGATTTTCTAATCGGTGTTATCGGGACAAAAACAGAGGCACGCGACATCAAAGCGAAAATCAGTGCAAAACTCGCCGAGATGAAGCTGCAACTCTCTGGGGAAAAGACGGTCATCACCAATGCTGCACATGGAC
>JAIOHN010000336.1 GCA_019912985.1 Anaerolineae bacterium
ATCGTACACACAGTCATGATTCTACCTTAACATGCAAATCCCAGCGGGAGGCACAAAAGATGACGCGCAAGCGGCCCATTGCTTGACTTTGTTCGAACATCTGTACAATAATTATCCTGGTCGCACACGGGGGACGTTTCCACATGAATGCCGATGCCTTTCGCCAGTTCTACGATTATCACTTTACGGAAAACCGCAAGATCTGGGATACCTACATCATGTCGCTGTCTCAAGACCAGTTTGCCCAGGATGCCGGCTACTCGCATGGCTCGATCCGAAATCAAATCGTTCACCTTATCGACGCTGATGATTACTGGTTCAGCGGATTGCGTGGGGTCGATGCTCCAGAAACGCTTGACCCTGCCGACTTTGATGATCGAAAAGTCCTTCGCGCTCATTGGGACCAGGTTGAGCAAAAGATGCGCGATTATCTGGCAGATTTGCGCGACGAGATGCTGTTCGAGAGGCCCTTCCCAGATGGGGAAGACCACGTGTTGATCCTGTGGCAGGTGCTGCTGCATGTCGCCAATCACGGCACCGATCATCGGGCGCAACTGCTGAAGCTGTTGAACGAGCTGGGCATTGAAACGGGGCCTCAGGATTACATTTTCTACATCTTTAACCATCTATAGCTGTTTCGCATGCCTGTCTTGCCTATGGCACAGGCTTCATTTGCTCACAACTTTAACTCGATTATGCTCGCGCTATTGCACTGCGGCGATGGTTTTGTATAATCCACACAGCACTTCAAAGTTAACGGGCAATAAGCGTGGATAAAGAAAAGCAATCCCTCCCTTCTTCGTTATACACCGAAGAATATTTCCGTACCGCTTGTGAAGGTTACGACGAGTTTAACGCCAGCGAGGGCGAACATCTCTCGCGGCGCTTGTCGGCGGCCTTTGAGCTGGCCGAAGTCCTGCCGGGGATGACGATCCTCGATGTGGGTTGTGGCCGGGGCGAGATTTTGCGTCACTGTGCGAAACTCGGCGCGGACGCTTTTGGCATTGATTATGCCGAAGTCGCGGTGAATATGTCGCAGGGGGTGATTGAAACCATGGAGGGGGTGACTCCGGGCCGAACAGGTGTGGCCCAGGCCGACGCGAAAGTCCTCCCGTTCCCGACGGGCAAGTTTGACCGGGTGCTGATGTTCGATGTGGTCGAGCATCTGTATCCCTGGGAGCTGCATCAGGCGATGCTGGAAGTGCATCGTGTGCTCAAGCCGGATGGCCGCTTCATCATCCATACCGCGCCCAATGTGTGGTATGACCGTTATGCCTACCCGATGGTGCGGGCGGTGCGCACTGCGCTGGGCGAGGGCGATAAATACCCCAAAGACCCACGCCAGTTCGGTGTTTCGGTGAACCAGCATGTTCACGTGAATGAGCAATCGCTGTGGAGTATGCAGCAAGCGCTGCGGCAGGCCGGTTTTAAGGGCAAGGTGTGGCTGGACAGCCCGCCCCAAAACCGCAGCGAGAGCAGTGTGCTGGCAGCAATGCGCCGCCTGGCGTTTGAAGTGCCGCCTTTCCGCTGGTTCTTCGAGCGCGAAGTTTTCGCTGTGGCCGCCAAAGCCTGATCAGCATCAGCCAAGCGCCCTACAAAAATCAACCTTCCGTATACCAGGCGTATAAATCACTTTCACGAACAGCGTTATGATAGCTGTAACGTTCTGTTCGCTTTTATGGAGGAAGGTGATCTATGCGTAAATTGAGTTTGCTTGTGTTTGTTGGCGCGCTGCTGATCCTGGCGATGCCGACGCTGGCGCAAGAGGGGGCCTGTGAAAGTGGCCCTGCTCCGCGCCTGGAAGTCGGCGAGCAGGGACTGGTGGCGACGGAAGATGATTTCTATCTCAATGTGCGTAATTCGTTTGGCCTGGATAGTGACACGCTTTTCAAGCTGGCGAAAGGCGAAATCTTTGATGTCGTGGATGGGCCGATCTGTGCCGATTCGATCAACTGGTGGCAGATTAGCCAGTTTAATGTATTCGGTTGGATCGCGGAGTCATCCAATAATCAGTACCTGGTAGATCCTTTTGCAGCGCCGCCTCTACCGCCGCTGTCCCCGTCGATTACGCCGCTTGAACTTGACCGAAGCAACGATCTGCCCGTCGTCACGCTGGCGGCCAATCCCGATCCTGATCTACAGACACCGTTTATCACCTGGGATTGGGAAGCGTTTATGAAGGATGGCTACCGCGAAATTCCGGACCCGCTGACCATCACGCTGCCGGAGACGTATCAGGGTGACATGCCGATTGGCCCGTTCGATCTATCGCAGGTGCGCTTTGTCGATGAGGTTGAGCTGAGTGACGCACAGATGGCGCTGCTGGCACAGAACGGCTTTGTCGTCGTGCCGACTGATATGGATCAGTTCGAGGATGCTTACCGCTGGTCGGATGACTGGAACCCGGAAACCGGTCACTCCTACTGGGTGACGACTGACAGTGTGCTGCACGCGCTGCACGTGATTTTCGATAACCTGCTGCAATTCCTCGAAAAAGACGAGCTTTACTACCGGCTGGATGACGTGGTGAGCCGTGGCTATAGTGCTGCCGCGCAGCAGTTGGAAGAAGCGGACGGGCTGGAAGATGCCGCACGCGGTGCCGCTGTTTACTATGCGGTTGCGCTCGGCTTGCTGGATGACGCCGCCTATGATGAGATGGTCGCTGATGAGATCAAAGCGGAAGCTGACCCCCTGATCGCCACGATCAACACGGCGCAGGGTGTGGGGCCAATCTCCTTCCTGCCCGAATATCAGGAGGATTTCAGCCAGTATATCGTGCGCGGGCATTATGCAGGCGACGACGTGCTGGAACGCTACTTCCGCACCATGTCCTGGCTGGGGCGTATCACGTTTCTGACGAAAGATGATCATGCGCTGCAAACCAGTCTGCTGGCGCTGCGGGCGCTGCAAACTTCCGGCGCGTATGATGTGTGGGGAGAAGTGAGTGACACGCTGACCTTCCTGATCGGCCCGACCGACAATCTTGGCCCGGTGGAATATCTGCCGATCGCGCGGGATTTGTTCGGCACGGACCTGTCATTGGCACAAATCGCGGATACAGCGCTGCTCGATCAATTTCGCAATGCCGTGAAACAGCTGCCGGGGCCGCGAATCAACAATGTGGTGCGCCCGATTGGCACCGAGGTTGACGAACTGGATGACGCCACACGGGGTTTCCGCCTGTTCGGCCAGCGCTTCACGCTCGATAGCTACGCCATGCAGCGCCTGATTTACCCGTATGTCGGCGTGAATGGCAACGAGCGCACGCTGCCCAGCGGGTTGGATGTAGCATCGGCATTGGGTTCTGACATCGCCTACGCGCTGCTGCGTGAACAAGGTGCGCCTGCCTATGAAAATTACGACACCAATCTCAGCGACCTGCGCGACGAAATGAGCGATGTGGGCACTGAGGACTGGCTGCAAAATGTGGCTGGTTCCTGGCTGTGGGCGCTGCAACCCCTGTGGGCGCGTGATCCCGATGTTTACCCGGCGCTGATGAACAGCCAGCCGTGGCTGCTGCGCGATCTGCAAGCCGGTTTAGGATCATGGGCGGAACTCAAGCACGATACGCTGCTGTATACCGCGCAGCCGATGGGCGGCCTGGGCGGTGGCGGTGAGCGTACCATGACGACACACGGCATGATCGAACCGAATCCGCTGGTGTTCTCGCGGGTGTCGCTGGTGTCCTACGCCCTGCTTCAGGGGTTGAAAGACCGTGGTATGGATGGCACCGCCCATAACAGTGATCCGCAATCACCGAGCGCACTCACGACCGTGCTTGAAGGATTGCGCCCACTCTCCGAACTCAGCGCCATGCTGGCCGAGATGGCACGCAAGGAGCTGTGGGGCGAGCCATTGACCGATGATGAGGAAAGCTATCTCAAGTATAACTTCGGCAGTGAACTGTGGTATGTGCGTTACTTTGCCGAGCTACCGCTGGCCGACCCGCCAAGAGTGGCCGCACTGGTGAGCGATGTCGCCAGCAATCCTGACACGGGCGAAGTGCTGCAGGTGGGCAACGGGCATGTCGATTACATCTACGTGATTACCGACAGCCCCGATGGTTTGCAGCTCACGCGTGGCTCGGTCTACAGTTACTACGAGTTTATCCGCCCGATTGATGGTCGCCTGACGGATGAGGAATGGCGCGACCAGGTAGAGGCAGAGACAGTCCCGCCTCGGCCTGATTGGGTGAGCCAATTCGCCGCCAACTAGCAGCGATCTATCACAAACATGATTTCACAGGGACGCCTTGCGAGGCGTCTCTGTTGTTTTTAGAGGCGCATCACCTGTTCATAGACCGAGAGGGTTTCGCGGGCGGTCTTGCGCCAGCTGAATTTCGTCACCTGGGCCAGCCCGTTGTTGATCTGGGTGGTGCGCAGCGGCTCCTGATTGAGCAGGGCAATAATCGCCCCGGCCATGGCGCGCGCGCTGCCCGGTTCGACTAAATAAGCGCCATCGCCAACCAGTTCGGGGAAGGTCGAAACTTCGTTGGCGACCACGGGTGTGCCGCAGGCCATCGCTTCCAGCACGGTCAGGCCGAAGCCCTCATAACGGCTGGGGAACACGTAAACATCCGCCAGCCGGTAGATCGACGGCTTGTCAGCTTCATCAATATAACCCACCCACTGAATATCATCGCTGATGCCCAGTTCTTCGGCATAGCGCGGGAGATCGGGGAACATCGGCGTTCCCCACGGCGGGGTTTTCCCGGCGATGACCAGCGGCACCTCTTCGTTGAGCATATAGGTGAAGGCCAGCAGCAGCTGGTTGACCTGCTTGCGGATGTCGAAGCCGCCGAGGTAGAGCACGAAGCGATCCGGCAGGTTGTATTTGGCGCGTACTTCCTCGTCGCGTTCGCGTCCGATGCGCGGGTGATAGCGTTCGTCGGGCGCGAGATAGGTGGGCGTGATTTTCTCCGCCGGGATTTCCAGATAGTCGATGATGTCCTGCCTGGAGGCTTCGCTGAGGGTGATGGTGTGGGCAGAGCCACGCGCTGCCGCGCTCACCAGCGAGGTGTACAGCCGCGCTTTAAAACCATGCGAATAATTGGGGATCGCCAGCGGAATGACATCCAGCACCGAGGTGACCAACCGGGCGGGACTGCTCAGCGGCGGCCCCCAATAAGGTACGTGGGCGATATCAGCCCCGGTGCGGGCGACCGCGCGCGGATAGGTGCGCTGCTCAAAAATCACTTTGGCGATGTCGCCGCTGCCGCCTGTGGTGTGGATTACCTCCACACCGTCCGGCACTTCATCCGGCTCGGTGATATGCCCTGGCAGAATGAGCGAAAAGCGGACTTCAGGCGCAACCTTGCGCATGGCAGGCAGCAGGTCGCGGATGTACTGGCCGCTGCCGACATACGGCTGATCCCAGAACCAGCCGTTCAGTGCAATATGCATTCGCTGCCTTTCCGTATGGCGTTAGGAATCGGATTTGGCGCGGTCCTGGCAGGATTCGCACAGGCCGTAAAATTCCAGCAGGTGACCGGTCAGCCGCACATGCAGCTTGCGTTCCAGCTCGGCTTCAAGCTGATCGAGCTTGCATTCCTCGAATTCGATCACGCGGTTGCAGTTGGTGCAGATGATGTGGTGGTGGTGACCACCGGGCATCAGCACATAGGTTGGTGTCACGCTGCTGTCGATATAAGTCGGGCGGATGATCGAAAGCTGTGTGAACAGATCCAGCGCGCGGAACACGCTGGCCCGCCCAATTTCCGGGTCCATCCGCGTGACGGCCTCCAGCACATCGGTTGAGGTCATGTGGCCGTCGTGATTTTCCAGCGCGCGCAGCACCGTGAGGCGGGCGTTGGTCAGTTTATGACCGGTATTCCGCAGCCGCTCGATGCGCGAGTTCGATTCTTCCAGCATGATTCGTCCTTGACAACCATTTCTTATTGAGATAACGTATCAATTGCCTTAATGAGACATTGTATCAATACAGTCCAATCAGTAGAGGATCAGACCATGAAACGTGCCTTTATTGTCATTCTACATGCATTTTTGCTTGTCATTGCAGTCCATGCACAGGAACCGCTGAATGTGGTCGCCACCACCACTATTATCGCAGATGTCGCCCAAAATGTCGGCGGTGATCTGGTCGAAGTCACATCACTGGTCCCAACGAACACCGATATTCATGCCTTTCAGCCAGTCCCGCAGGATGTGGCGCTGGTTGCACAGGCGGATGTGCTGCTGGTGAATGGTGCCGGGTTGGAGGCGTTCCTGGGTGATCTGGTGGAGAACGCCGCCGGGGTGACGCCGACGGTTGTCTCCAATGGGATTGACGTGCTGGCTTTCGGCGATGATGATGGCGATAGCGTGGGTGTGCTGGGTGAAGATGCCGACTGCACGGCAGCGGATCATGCAGAGGACGACCAGGCCGAAGCCGATCATGACGAGCACGATCATGGCAGCTGTGACCCGCACTTCTGGACCAATCCGCAGAATGTCGCCATCTGGGCGGGGAATATTGCCGATGCCCTGGCGGCGGCGGACCCCGATCACGCGGAAACGTATCAGGCAAACGCGGCAGCCTATCAGGAACAACTCAGTGCGCTGGATGAAGAAATCACCGCGCTGCTGGCCGACATCCCGGAAGCGCAGCGTTTGATCGTCACCAATCACGAATTTCTCGGCTACTTTGCGGACCATTACGATTTCCAGATCGTCGGCACGGTCATCCCCAGCCTATCGACGCTGGTGGAGCCTTCACCGCAGGATGTGGCGGATTTGATCGCCACCATTCAGGACACGGGCGTGAAAGCGATCTTTGTCGAGGCATCGGACCCCGGCAGGCTGGCCGAGGCGATTGCGGGGGATGTGGGCGAAGTCGAGATTGTGTCGCTCTACAGCGATGCGCTGAGCGAACCGGATGAGCCTGCCGGGACTTACCTGGATTACCTGCGCTACGATGCGGAGGCTATCGCGCAAGCAGTTGGCGATTAAGCAACAGCCCACGCTGTGCTATAATGAAAATTCCGGCGGGGCGGCTGAACAGAACCGCCCTGACCATCATCCTGGAAAATCCTGGTTACTGCCTTCGTTCATCATCCAAGTATCTGTCTACCCATTTCGTGGAGTTTATGTCCTGTGTCCACGTTAGAACTTGAAACATCTCCTGTGAGTTTGAACCACACCCGCCCGCCGCTGGCCCTGAGTGTTCACGATCTCACCGTGATCTACAACGGCGAACCCGCGCTGGATGGCGTCAGTTTTGATGTGCAGGCTGGCGAACGGGTCGCGGTGATTGGCCCCAACGGCGCTGGGAAATCAACGCTGATTAAGACGATTATGGGGCTGCTGCAACCGCGCAGCGGCAGTGTTCAACTCCACACTGGCAACCCGCTCGGCCTGGGGTATGTGCCGCAGTATGAGGATGTCAACTGGGACTTCCCGGTGACGGTGCGCGATGTGGTGATGATGGGGCAAACGCGGCGTATTGGCTGGCTGCGCTGGCCGAGCCGTGAGGCATGGGCGCGGGTCGAGCAGGCGCTGGACCGGGTGGGCATGACTGACCTGGCCGGGCGACAGGTCGGTGAGTTGAGCGGCGGGCAGCGGCGGCGGGTGTTTATCGCGCGGGCGCTGGCACAGCAGGCGGACATCCTGGTGCTGGACGAGCCGTTCAGCGGGGTGGATGCACACGCCCAGAGTACGATGATGGATGTGCTCGACTCGCTGAACGCGGATGGCATGACGATCATTCTCAGTACGCACGATCTCAACCTGGCGTTTCGGCGCTTCGACAAGGTGCTGGCGATAAGGCAGCAAATGCTGGCCTATGGCGATCCAGAGGCGGTCTACCGGCCTGACATTTTGTCGCAGCTTTACGGCGGGCAAATCGCCACGCTGGAAGATGGCCGCCATGTGACTGTGTTTGTGGACGATCACGACTGCTGCTAAGGAAGTCGTGTTGACATCTTGTCGATTAGCCGGAAATTGATACCAACTGTAGCACGATAATCAGCACAAACACGATGATTTGTGGAATAGTAATGCGGAACAACTCACGGTGAAAGAAAGCCGTAATCCCCGAAAATGTACCGAAGTCTAGCAACACAATACCCACAGGAAAGAACCGCGCGATCCCGGTCAGTTCAATAGTGCCCAGTGCAACCAGAATCTGGATGATGCCGACTGCCAGTAGCAAGATACCACCCTGGAATATCATGACTCGCAGGGAACCAACCATAATGGGGTCCTGCGTAATCGCTTTCAGGTCTGGAATCTGTTTTCTTTCACCATAGATGTTGTGTGCAAAACTGAGCAGGACGAGCAGGATGCCGGCGATCAACCCCATGTCTTTTCCTTTGCTATGAACACGCTATCCAGATATTATTCACAAATATCATGCAACAACAAGCCATAGACGGGCGCAGATCAGGTTTTGGGACCTTTAGCCCCTGATACTCCTCTCAAAATGTGACAGTTATCACATCCCCAACCTGCCTGACCACACTTATGCAGCTGGCGAATTTGCTGTAATATCCAGAACAATGCGTGGCCTTTGGCTTTTTACAAAGGCTGAATACCACATAGCATACGCCATAGCAGCCGAAAGTTAGGTCCCAGATCGGACGAACTTTCGGCTTTTTTGTTTGTAAGCCGCTGATGATCGTGGTTTAAGGTCGTAGAACAGCCGAGTTCTGACGCACCACAGGGGGATTCATGAAAGCAGTGATATGCACCAAATACGGACCACCGGAAGTCCTTCAGATTCAAGAAGTCGCCAAACCAGCACCGAAAGACAATGAAGTGCTGATTAACGTTCATGCGACCACCGTACACGTGGGTGATGTGCGGATTCGGCGGTTTGATGTCCCGCGCTGGCAGTGGCTTCTGGCACGCATTGCGCTTGGGCTGACAAAACCCAAGCAGCCTGTGCTGGGCATGGAGCTGGCCGGGGAAATCGAGTCCACCGGCAAAGCCGTGACGCGGTTTAAGCCAGGGGATCCGGTTTTCGCGCTGACCGGATTTGGATTTGGAGCGTATGCCGAATACAAGTGTATGCCCGAAGATGGCATGCTGGCAGCAAAACCCACCAATATGACCTTTGAAGAGGCGGCTGCTGTACCGGGCGGGGGCATCACGGCACTGACGGTCCTGCGAAAGGCCAATCTTCAGCAAGGACAAACAGTGCTGATTTATGGCGCTTCGGGAAGTGTAGGCTCTTACGCGGTGCAGCTTGCCAATGTACTCGGCGCGGTAGTTACCGGTGTTTGCAGCAGCGCCAATCTGGAAATGGTGAAATCGCTGGGCGCTCATCAGGTCATTGATTATACTAAGACGGATTTTACCCAAAGCGGCGAAACTTATGATGTGATCTTTGACGCGGTGGATAAGCTCTCATCTGCGCAGGGCAAAAAGGCGCTCAAGCCGAGCGGACTCTACCTGAATGTGAGTCGGGACTCTGGCAATGAAAGTCATTTGAGGCCCGAAGACTTGGTCTTCCTCAAAGAACTTATCGAAACGGACAGGCTCAGAGCGATCATCGACCGGTGCTATCCACTGGAACAGATTGTCGAGGCGCATCGTTATGTCGAAAAAGGTCATAAAAAAGGCAATGTCGTCATCATGGTCACTCATCCCGGCCAGTGATAAGACCCGTCACTCAGCCAGGTTAGTCACTTATTTTTTCGCGAGGAAATGAATTTCATGGAAGCCATACAATTAAAGCTCTCAGCCCTGTGGATAGCGCTCATGCTCACCTATCTCCTGGGCGACGTGCTGCGAATATTCAGCGGTGATTTTAAAGCAGGAGAAATCGCAGGCAAGCAAATTAGTCAGGTCATGTATCTGGGAATGGCCGTATTGATGGTGATTCCGATTGTCATGGTGGTTCTCTCGCTGACGTTGGATCAACCCGTAAATCGCTGGGCGAACATCATTTTCGCCATCTTTTTGTTTCTTTTTAACCTCGTCGGGCTGCCTACCTACCCATCCGCCTATGACAAATTCCTGATCGTGGTTGGACTCGTGTGGAATGTTCTGATTGTCTGGTATGCATGGGGATGGGTATAGAAGGGACTTCAGGTTATTGTTGGCGACCCCTTACTTAGTTTTTCCAAAAGCAGGAGGATGAAATGGCTCAAATCAGTTTACCTATCACGGAGGAATCCTCAAGACCAGCGATCACCACCAAAACATCCCGCCTCTTCTTTGTCGATCACCTGCGCGCCGCGCTGATTATCCTCGTCGTGCTGCATCATCTCGCGCTGGTGTATGGCGGTGTCCCCCCATTTTATTACTTTGAACCGCCGTATACGGATCCGCTCGCCGGTCTTATGGCACTGGTATTTGTGCTCTTCAATCAGGCATGGTTCATGGGCGCGTTTTTCCTGCTGGCAGGTTATTTCACGCCGGGATCATTTGACCGCAAGGGGGCGAATGCCTTCCTCAAAGATCGGCTGATTCGCCTGGGTATCCCGATCCTCATCTTCCTGTTTATCCTCAGCCCGATTGCATCGGTTGGTTATTACCTGATGCCCGCCAGACTGACCGGGATTACCACGCCGCTCAGCTGGGAAGCCTATCCACGGCTCATCGGCCTGGGGCCACTGTGGTTCGTCGCCATGCTGCTTATCTTCAGTTT
>JAIOHN010000337.1 GCA_019912985.1 Anaerolineae bacterium
CGAACGCGCGACTTTCCTGGAAAGCCCGCTGTGGCAAACCTTAAACGCCGTCCAAAACGAACGAGTAATCGACATAAACGATGACACCTGGATCGCTGGGTTGGGTGTGCAGGCAGCGAACCTGGTGCTGGATGATCTGGAGAGCATCCTGAGCGGCAGGAGTAATTAGGGAACTCATCGAAGGAGCTGAAATGACATCGCTAAGGAGAAACATCATGAAATATCGTACTTTCACCTTTCTGACAGCGCTGACCCTGCAGCTGGTGAGCACCATGCCGCTTGGCGCGCAGGATGCGCCTGAGTGCGAAGACGGTTTTCGCCTGTTTGACCATGAATACCTGGCTGGAGATCCAGTTTGCATCCCAGAAAATCCGCAGCGCATCGCTGTGCTAGATCTCTCGCCACTTGAAGTGGTCCTCATTCAGGGCATTGAACCGGTGGCAATGTATGGTTACGGGCGTGATCTCATCGCCCGCAGCAACCCGGACATCAATGTGGAAGTGAGGGGTCTGACCGCCGAGACGGCTGATGTGGGGAATGCGAACGCCACAAATCTGGAGGTCCTGCTGGAGGCCAATCCTGATTTGATTGTGACGACTGCCTATGCTGCAACAACGACAGGACTTGAGACCTTTCAGGAAATCGCGCCGACAGCCGTTTTCGATGCGCCATTGGATGTAGGGGAGTATCGCAGCAGTGTGGAATTCATGGCAGCCGTTTTGAACACGCCCCAAACAGGTGATGAACTGCTTGACCAGAATGAAGGGGTAGCGTAACTTTTCCCTGAGTTGCCCTACCCTCTATAGTCAACAACAGATCGCATGAAGTATCGACACAAGCGACACAGTAACACCTGCTTTTCCTCGCCAGGGAAAGCTATCCATAGTGTGATGGCAAGCTTGTCCTCACAGCCAAACATATGACAGATGTAACTATTTCGCAAAACAGAAAGCGAGTAGACTATATTCAGATCTTTGAATGTAGTCGGGCAATTTCATGATCGAATACAAGAGCAACGCCAGAAAGCTAAAATTGATGGGGCACCCGGTGCGTCTGCAAATCCTGAATATGCTGCGTCAGGGTGAAACCTGTGTCTGCCACATCGAGCGAGCACTGGATAAACGGCAGGCATATATCTCTCAACAGCTCATGACCTTAAGAGATGCCGGGCTGGTTGATTCACGTAAAGATGGCTTGCAAGTGTACTACCGGCTGATGGATAGCGACGTTGTGGAGCTGTTGACACTGCTATACGGCCCGCTCGACTCTGACGGACTGTATCCCTTAGATGGCTGTCATTGTCCTGCTTGTTCAAGTGTCCTCATCACTGAAATTGGCTAATACGGAGAGTATACCTATGTTACAAATCAAGGTGCTTGGATCAGGATGTCCAAACTGCCAGCGCTTGGAGCGAGAAACACGCGCTGCACTGGATGGCGCAAACATCCCCTATGAGTTGAATAAAGTTACGGATTTTGCGGATATTGCTGCTTACGGTGTGATGAGTACACCCGCGTTGGTCATGAATGAAGAAGTTGTGTCCAGCGGCAGAATACCCAAACACGAACAGATCATAACCTGGGCGCACAAATACGAGACAACATAAAACAAACAGCCCTGTTGATCAGACAGGGCTTGATTTTCGACACATCACATTCGTTTTTTTGAATATAGGACACACCATGTCGATGAACACGCATCATTTTCCGAGCATTACCACGGGGCGTCGTGCTTTTCTCTTTGTAGGATTGCTAGCCATAATCTGGGGGATTCTCTACAATAATCTCCAGCCTATTGCAGATTGGTTGACTTATGTACTCCTTGGGTTTACGCGCGATAGTCAACTCGGTGAAGCGATTAACTTCTTCCTCTATGATGTACCTAAGGTTCTACTGCTCCTCACGGGAATGATTTTTCTCATCAGCCTGTTGCAAACTTTTATTGATGCACAAAAGGTTCGAGCTGCGGTTGAAAAGCAAGGTGAAGGTGTGGGAAACCTCGTAGCATCGCTCTTTGGCGCAGTAACCCCATTTTGCTCCTGCTCCTCCGTTCCCCTGTTTATTGGTTTTGTCGAAGCAGGCATTCCCCTGGGGATCACATTCTCCTTTCTCATCACATCGCCGATTATGAACGAAGTTGCTTTGGTGCTGCTGTTAGGGTTGTTCGGCTGGAAAGTAGCCCTGCTCTATCTGGTTTCTGGTATCTTGATCGGGGTGATCGCCGGAATGATCCTGGGGCGTATGAAGCTGGAACGCTACATTGAGGATTTCGTATTCAAGGTAAAAGCAAATCAGGCAGCAGGTTTTGTTCAGGAAACACCGACCTGGTTAGAACGTTTCAGCGATGCGGCAGAGAAAACCCGCGAGATCGTGGGAAAGGTGTGGCTGTTCGTCATTGTGGGAATCGGTATTGGAGCCGCGATCCATGGCTTTGTGCCGGAAAATGCCCTGGTTGAAATCATGGGCGAGGGAGCATGGTGGTCGGTACCGGTATCTGTGCTGTTAGGTGTACCCTTGTATTCCAACGCAGCAGGCGTCATCCCTATCGTAAGCGCCCTGCTTGACAAAGGAGCTGCTTTGGGTACTGCGCTCGCTTTCATGATGTCAGTGGTGGCGTTAAGTCTCCCGGAAATGATTATCCTGCGCCGAGTCCTTAAGCCGCAGCTGTTGGTCATATTTGGTGGCGTCGTTGCAACCAGCATCCTGCTTACAGGTTATCTATTTAATCTAATTGTGTAGCTACGTTTCTCACATTTTCAGTCAGCGGACGGACAGGTATTGAACCACTTACCAGTAGGTATTCAAGCACAGGATTATAGAAACGCACAGATTACTGGGTGTTCGGACGGTCTCCCAGAGCGATAAAAGCATCCTCAAGAGATGGGGATGTGGTGTAGGTCCGATCCATATCAATTCCGTGTTTGACAAGTACGGACTTCACCTTGTCAGGATCTTCAATATTGACATGAACCTCCGCACCAAACAGGGATACTCCCTCGGCATCAAGCACACCATCCTCCTTCAAATTGCGGATGACATGCAATACCTGGACTGGATCACTGGGTTCAATAGCCAGCACGTAATTCGGCAGTGCGGCATCCACAATATCCTGGGGCGCACCCCTGGCGATATGTCCCCAAAGTAGATGAAGGCGAGGTTTTCGCAGTGTTCTACCTCAAACGCTGCTAATACAACAATACCCCCAAACAATACTTAAGTAGCTACACGACAATACCATCCTATCGCTAAGCTGGTTGTACATTCAGCTAAGCGAAAGGATTAGAAAATGTCAAAGCGTAATGCATGGATTTTTGTGGTCCTCCTGCTGCTGTTCGCAGCGGCGCAGAAGAACGCAGGCGCTGAAAGCAGCGGCTTCCGGCCCGATGCGCCTCAATATGCGCTGCGCGGCCCGTACACGGTCGGGACTCGCGATCCGGTAATCGGCGGCGAGGCCCACTGGAGATCACTGTCTGGTATCCCGCTCTGAACGATGACGGACTTGAAGAAGCCACTGCCTATCCTTGCATCATCAAAATGGATGCCCCTCCCAACGCTGCGGCCACCGTTATCGGACAGACCATCAATGATATGCCCTAAGAAAAGAACGATGACACACCGTTCACTAACCCGGGGTTGACCAAGCCACACCGCACAAGCTGATGGAAAAGATTTGCAACCTGAACAGGTCCTTGATCTCAAATCGTACTGAACCGTAAAACACAGTCCGTAACAATCACAATGCGCAAGAGGAGGAAACCGTGTCACAGAAAGTTGTGAATCACCACAGTCAACAGTCGATCAACGCGCCATTCCGTGTCAAGAGCGCCGGGGTCACTGGTCACCTCTTGATCCAGTTGAACGCAAGCCTAACAGAGTCATAACCTAAGGAGAGAAATATGTCTGCAACAACCATGTCAAATCCCGCTGTTTCGACTTCACTGCGTCCTATCGCGCGAATCGCCGGTGTGCTATATCTGATTATCATTGTGGCGGGGATGTTTGCCGGTGGCTACGCCCGCCCCAGCCTGCTCGTTCCTGGTGATGCCGCTGCTACGGCGACCAATATCATGGCATCGGAGGGCCTGCTGCGAGCGAGCATCGTGGCTGATCTCGCTATGATTATGGCCGATGTCGCCATCGGAATAGCGTTCTACTATCTGCTCAAACCTGTCAATCAAGGACTTTCGCTGCTGTCCGCCGTGTTCCGGCTGGCACAGGCAGCCACCCTCGGTATCAACTTGCTCATGTTGTTCCTCGTACTGCAACTTCTGAGCGGGGCAGATTATCTGACTATATTGGGAACAGAACAGATTCACGCACAGGCGTTGCTTTTCCTCAACGCGCACAGCATCGGCTACAAGCTGGCGCTGATGTTCTTCGCCTTCAGCATTCTGATCCAGGGGTATCTGCTTTACGTGTCGAGCTACTTCCCCAAAATCCTGGGCGTACTGGTGATCGTTGCCTCATTGGGCTACTTTGTCGATAACATGGCGACTTTCATTCTGCCCAACTACGATGCCTACGCTGGGATTTTCGAGATGATCGTGATGGTCGCGCTGCCGGTTGAGTTAATTCTGGCCCTGTGGCTGCTGGTGAAGGGGATCAGCGTCAAGCAACCAAAACACCGCTCGAATCTCAGTACCCCTCACGCCGAATTGCTGTCGCATTAAACCTGCGCCGATACAGGGGAGGCAGTAAAGAGATACCATTGCCTCCCCACATTTGGATGTCAGACTAACGCTTAGATATAGTGTTCCTCAGCATATAAAGCGTCCACAAGTGAAACCTGACCCACTTAGTCGTCATCAGGCCGCAGGTCTTCGGGGCGCACAGGCAACCGTCGAATTCGCTTTCCGGTGACTGCGAAAATCGCATTCAATAGGGCTGGTGTGACCGGCGGATTCCCCATTTCACCGATCCCTGTTGGCGCGAGGCCGTCGGGTACGATATACACCTCAATGGTTGGCATCTCGCCGAAGCGCATCAAGGGATAATCAGGGAATTGGCCCTGCACCACCCGGCCATGACTCAACGTAATTTCCCCATACAGAGCGCTGGTCAGCCCGAACACGATACCGCCTTCCATCTGCGCCTCGATCATATCGGGGTTAATAGCCAGCCCACAATCAATGGCACAGACAACCCGATGTATCTTAAGTTCACCCCCAATAACCGAGACCTCCACCACCTGAGCTACTGGTGTGTTCCAGGTCGTGTGGCAGGCGATCCCGCGTCCCCAGCCTTCTGGCAGAGGCGTTCCCCAACCAGCCTGAGACGCTGCAAGCTCCAGCACCTGCTTGATAGGGGCCGTATCATCAAGCAGCGCCATACGAAACGCATAGGGGTCGTTGCCACCAGCGGCGGCTAATTCATCGATAAAACATTCGTTGACAAACGCATTCTGGCTGTTAAATACCGACCGCCAGTACCCGGTTGGGACTGGCAGCGATAATGGAGCGGAGCGCACCTTCTTGTTGGCGATGCGGTATGGCACATCGGTACCATGATTGAGGTCGGAACCGCTTTCGACCGGTTGGGCGGCAATGGAGTGCTCCCACGAAATCGGCCATCCATCGTCAGTTAATCCAGCCCGCATCCGGTGAAGGCTGGCCGGGCGATAGAAATCATGTTGAAGATCATCCTCGCGCGTCCAGAAAACCTTGACCGGCGCACCGATGATTTTCGAGATTTCCACCGCTTCGTCCACATAATCAACCCGTAGCCGTCTCCCGAAACCGCAGCCAATCAGCGGCACATGGATATGGATGACATCCTTCTGCAGCTGGGTGATCGACTCGGTGTGCCGTTTTGCCTCCTGCCGATTTTGTGTGGGAGCCCACACGTCACAGCCATCCGACCGCACATCGGCGACACATACCATCGGTTCCATGGTGGCATGAGCCAGGTAAGGGGCCTCATACAGCGATTCGATCACGGTGGCCGCTTCATCAACCGCTGAGGAAGAATCCTTATCAATTTTGTCCAGCGCCATCTGGCGGATCGCGTCGCTATCCAGTTCAGCGTAATCGCCGGGGTCCCAGCGTACATCAAGCGCATCTCTGCCCTGCAAGGCTGTCCAGGTATTTTCAGCAATCACCGCAATTCCAGTGCTGATTTCCACCACCTGGTGAACCCCAGGAATCGACAGCGCCTGATCATCATCAAAACTGGCTGCACGACCGCCAAAAACCGGGCTGCGAGCAACCACGGCGCACACCATATCGGGAAGGTAAATATCACTGCCAAAAACAGCGCTGCCGGTCACGAACTGTGGGTTATCGATCTGTCCCCGGCGCGTGCCAATGTAACGAAAATCTTCCGGACTTTTGAACTTCATTTCCGAGCGTTTGGGTACAGGTATGCTGGATGCCACCTCGACTAACTGACCATACCCCAGGCGCTGCTCACTGGATTCATGCACCACGGTCCCGTTCTCTGCCCGGCATGTCTCCGGGTTCACCGCCCACATCTGTGCAGCCGCAGCAATCAACATCATGCGTGCAGCCGCACCCGCCATCCTCAAGACACAATAAGCATTCTGGAGACTCACACTGCCGCCCGTGACCTGATCACCATAGATTGGGTCGGCAGGGGCCTGTTCGATGCGGATTGTCGTCCAATCAGCTTCAAGTTCGTCAGCGAGAATCATTGGTAAGGCGGTCTGCACCCCCTGCCCCATTTCTGAGCGATGTACAATCAACGTGATGGTGCCATCGGCATCAATACGCAGATAGGCATTGGGGTCGAAGACATTTCCCTGGCAGTCAATTTCCTGCGCGGACGCTGTTCTGGTGGGCAAATGCATTCCGAGAATCAAACTCGCACCGGCAACCGCCGAGAGCGTGAGAAAGTCGCGCCGGCTGATCGTCACCTTATCGTTCATCACGCACCTCCTGACTCGATCACCCGTTCAATGGCGCGCCTGATTCGCTGGTACGTCCCGCAGCGGCAGACGATCTCGCTCATCGCCCGGTTGATGTCATCCTCATCAGGATGGGGTGTAGTGGCGAGCAGTGCTGCGGCCCGCATGATCTGCCCTGACTGGCAGTAACCACACTGCGCAACACTTTCCTCAATCCACGCCTGTTGTAAGGGATGATGTCCATCTGGCGAAAGGCCCTCAATCGTCAGCACTTCACGACTACCGACATCGCCTATTTCAGTCACACATGAATGGACTGCCTGACCGTCAAGATGGACAGTACAGGCTCCACACCAACCCACACCACAGCTGTACTTGGTCCCTGTCAGCTTCAAGGTATCGCGCAGCACCCACAGCAGTGGTGTCTCCCGGCTGACCTCGACAGTATAGGGTGTCCCGTTAACCTTGATTGTCGTTGCAGTCATCTGTTTATCTCTCGTGCATTCTCCAAAAAGAAGACACCCTCTACCTGATGTCTATCGTATAGGGATGGGCCGTTCGTTACTTCACAGTCAGCACACACTGATCCAGAATAGAAACATAAATGTTATATCCTGGTGTTCAGATGGCCGACAGACAGTTTGGATCGGAACAATTCTTCGCCATAACGCTCATTCTTATCACATTGGCTGCCCTGGTGCAGTTTTCCAATTTCAGTAATGCCGACATCTCATTCCCAACCCTGGTGATCGCCTTTCTCGCCCTGCTTATGAGCATCACCAGGAACCGTGACGTTTCTCACTAGAGCGCTTACATAGGCCGCCTGGATCACAGTGGTGTTCAATTCCCTGCACAGATCACGTGAGGTACTTGTTTATGCTAGACCCCACCAAACTGCAAGCATTCTTGTTCGCGGCCCAGAGCTTGAGCTTTTCAGAAGCAGCACGCCATCTCAACCTATCCCAGCCCACGATCAGTCACCATATCAAAGGATTGGAGCAGGACCTTGGTGTTGAGTTATTCCATCGCTCTGGCTCCAAACTCAAACTGACTGAGGCGGGTCATTTACTGCTCCCCTGGGCGCGCCGAATAATGCACGAATCTGTCGAGGTTCAGCAAATGCTGGGGTCGCTGCATGAGAGGATCGCCGGGCACATTCGTATCGCGTGCAGCACGACCACAGGAAAATACATCCTGCCGCAATTTGCTGGTCGATTCCGCGCTCAGCACCCCAATGTGCAAATCTCGATTCTCGCGTGCACCCAGGTAAATGTGATTCCGCGGCTTCTCAGAGAAGAAGCTGATCTCGGTGTCGTCAGCTACGATGCTTGCGGCGGAGAGTTTGAATGCCAGGATTTCTTCGCCGACCACATCATCCTGATCGCTGCCCGCGAACACCCCTGGGCCTCGCGCGATTGCATTGACCTGTCCGAACTACTGGACGTCCCTTTTATCGTGCGCGAAGAGACCGCCGGGACCCGCCGCGTGATGCTCGCCGAACTGGGCAAACATGACATTACCCTGGATGACATGAACATTTTCCTGGAGGTCGGCAACGCGGAAGCCATCGTGAAAATGGTCGAGTTGAACTTTGGAGTGTCGTTTGTCTCCCGCAGTGCGGCATCCTGGGCGATTAATAATGGTACGGTTGTTGAAGTGCCAGTCCATGGTGTCGATCTACGATATCAGATTTATATGATTCGTCCTGAAATGTACTCGGCAAATCGTGCGGTCGAAGCCTTCTGGGCCTCTGTTCACGATCCAGTGAACATTGATCTCTTGAGGCTTTCAGAACGCTGACATGAACAGATGAGGCAATGTCCTTGCAAACAACCCCATGTCGATAGGATCAGGCAGACCTGTTAACTTCATGTCCCTGATCTTTTCCAACTCGCCCTTCACCATCACCTGTTCGCCGATGCCTACGGCCAGAATGCCTGGTGACTGCATAAAACACTCTGCTGCCGGGCAAGCTCATAAAGCTCTGCATCCACAGCTGTTCACCAGCTTCACAACTTAATTGATTGCTTCAAGTCTAGTCCATCACAAGACAGCACATAAGTGAAACAAATCACAATCAATATTCAATTCTCCTATGGAGGGGTATAGATAATTTCGATACCAACTAGCGGAGGAGGCAGACAATCAGGCAGACGAACTACTGTACAAGTGATTTAAGCGAGGTCACAAATTGTGACCCATTTTTATTCAGGATACATTCGCCTCTCGGTGTTTACCAATATTGTATCGACTTCGATAGCCAATTCTTCGAAGGTCTCCTCAGAAATTGTCCCTTCACGACGCAGACGAAGCAGCGTTCTACGTTGATGTCTCAGCACTTCCTCATAACTTTCACTCATTTCAACCTGGGCGAGTTCCGGGTATTGTTCGAACATCTGGGATATCTGGTCACTAAGTGCTTTCGTTTGCCGTCCGAGTGATTCTGTCAATTGTTCGCGAGTATGCTGCGAGACTAATCCCTGGCGGTACTGGGTATTCACATGCTCAATCGATTCCTGAAGAATCACCAACCGAGCATGGTTAAGCTCATAGGCATTACGGCCCTCATCCGGCGCAATAATCCTGAGGCGTCTCAGAATAGGACCGAGAGTTGTACCCTGGACAAACAAAGTAAATAGTACAACACCGAAGGTGAGTTCAATAATAAAAGTGCGATTTGCTCCTAAGGATGCGGGTAAGCTCAACGCGAGTGCCAGACTAACTGCGCCCCGTAAACCACCCCAACTTATAACATGTTGCCAGCGTAATGATAAAGGCTCCGCAAAGCGGTTTGTTAACCATGCGCCCCCGTAAACCACGATCACACGCGCAACAGTCACAGCAGCAATGGCAACAAGAATGGATCCCAGTCTCTCACTGAAAGCGAAGATATTGACCTCCAGGCCAATAATCAGAAAGATGAGTGAGTTCGCCAAAAAAGCGATGTATTCCCAAAAGTTATCCAGAATGATACTCGTGGTAGGACTCATGCTCTTTTCGCTGGCGTTTCCATTCAGTAATCCGGCAGTAACAACTGCAAGAACGCCACTGACATGTAGGCGCTCGGCCAACAAGAACGTGCCAAATGCCAATGCAACCGTCAAGGTAGTCTCGATAAGGTGATCATCGATCCGCGAGATTAACCAGGCGACACCGCCACCAAGGATAATCCCTACTGATAATCCGCCAATCACGACAATGATAAAATCGAGCAAACCTTCAGCAAGGTCAAACGTTCCGGTTTCAACTACGGTCAGCATAACCCCAAAAACCACAATCGCTGCACCGTCATTTAACAAGCTTTCTCCCTCAACAAGGACAGCCAGGCGCTTTGGGACACCTAATGAACGAAACAGAGCAATCACTGCAACTGGATCAGTCGCTGCAATCAGTGCCCCAAAAACCAATGCCATCTGTAGCGTAAGCGTCGTAGCCATTGACGTGATCACACCAACGATAAGCATCGTCAACAGCACGCCTGGAATCGCCAAAACCAGGATAATAGGCAGATTGCGATGTAACTGGTTGAAGTTGAGATTAAAGGCTGCTTCGAAGATTAAAGGAGGAACAAACAACGCGAGAATAAGTTCAGAGGTGAGACTTACTTCAATCGGGCCTGTGACCTGTTCCAAAACAGGTTGGGCCAAGCCAACAATGAGTCCAGCGATGACCAGTGCGACGGTATAAGGAATGCGTAGTCGCTTAACGACCAACGCAACCAATGAAACCAAAACCAACAGCTCAATAATGAGCGTTTCAATTTGAACAATGCCCTCTCCCAAATGAAACCTCTCTACTTTTCGTTACATAAAGTATAAGATGGGTTCTCCCTTTTGGGCATCAGTGGACGGACCATACCGTGCCCTACTCCACAGGCGCTCAGTGTTTCAATCAGCTACCTGACACCATCATCTATGCGCAGTTCCAAACGAAGGCCCAACACTTGATCACATAGTAAGTGTTAGGCCTTCACGCCCCTTAACAGGCGTTTTTGCTCTAAAGCAAAGTTCTAGAGAATCCCAGTCGGCCCCACACGAAAACACAATGTCTGAACTTGCCTGACATCGCGCTCCGTAGAACCCGACCGACGTTTGACACCTTAGCGCGATCAGGCAAGGTCGAAACGATCGAGATTCATAACCTTGTCCCACGCCGCAATGAAGTCACTCACAAACGTCTGTTGCGCGTCGTCACACCCATAGACTTCTGCAATGGCTCGAAGTTGGGAGTTCGACCCGAAGATGAGATCAACACGGGTGCCAGTCCACTTCAGTTCACCCGTTGCACGATCACGCATTTCGAACAAGTCTTCAGCTTCCGAGGTCGCCGTCCATGACGTGTTCATATCGAGCAGGTTCACAAAGAAGTCATTGGTCAGAGTCTCTGGCCGATGGGTGAAGACACCATGTTGGGATTGCCCAACGTTTGCATTCAAGACACGCAGACCACCGATGAGCACCGTCATTTCAGGTGCGGTCAGTGTCAGCAACTGCGCCCGGTTGACCAGCAGTTTCTCCGCCGGAATGCTGGATTTGGTTTTGAGATAGTTGCGGAAACCATCTGCAGTCGGCTCAAGCACGGCAAAGGCGCTTACATCGGTTTGATCCTGCGACGCATCCGTGCGTCCCGGCGTGAAAGGCACAGTCACATCGTACCCGGCGTTCTTCGCAGCTTGCTCCACGGCTACGCAACCGCCGAGGACGATCAAGTCAGCGAGCGAAACCTTCTTCCCGTCAGACTGTGCGCTATTGAACGCATTTTGGATGCCCTCAAGGGTTTCGAGCACTGTCGCCAATTGAGCAGGCTGGTTGACTTCCCAATCCTTTTGGGGCGCGAGACGGATACGTGCACCATTCGCCCCACCGCGCTTGTCGGAGCCACGGAAGGTTGACGCCGATGCCCAGGCGGTCGAGACCAACTGGGAAATGGACAGCCCTGATGCGAGAATCTTGTCTTTGAGGTCGGCGATGTCCTGTTCATTAATCAATTCGTGATCAACTTCCGGGACAGGGTCTTGCCACACCAGTTCCTCATCAGGAACCAGTGGGCCGAGATAGCGCGAGCGGGGACCCATATCGCGATGCGTCAGCTTGTACCAGGCTCTGGCAAAAGCATCTGCGAATTCTTCTGGGTTCTCGTGGAAACGCTTCGAAATCGGAGCGTAGTTCGGGTCCATCTTCAGCGCGAGGTCTGTTGTCAGCATCACAGGCGCGTGCGTCTTCGCGGGATCAAAGGCATCCGGCACAGCTGTCGCAGCAGCGCTATCTGTGGGTATCCATTGATTCGCACCAGCAGGGCTCTTCACCAGCTGCCATTCATAACCAAAGAGCGTGTCGAAGAAGCTGTTGTCCCACTTGATCGGAGTTGGGGTCCAGGCACCTTCCAAACCGCTGGTGATGGCGTCACCGGCTTTGCCACTGCCAAAGCTGCTCTTCCAGCCGAGGCCTTGTTCCGCGATGCCAGCCCCCTCCGGTTCGGGTCCAACAAGCGCTGCATCACCAGCGCCATGCGTTTTGCCGAAGGAGTGTCCGCCAGCGATGAGCGCGACAGTTTCTTCGTCGTTCATCGCCATACGAGCAAATGTCTCTCGAATGTCTTTGGCTGCAGCGAGCGGATCCGGGTTGCCGTTCGGCCCCTCTGGATTGACGTAGATCAATCCCATCTGGACAGCGGCAAGTGGATTTTCGAGTTCCCGATTGCCAGTGTAGCGCTTGTCGCCAAGCCATGTGTCCTCAGGCCCCCAGTAGGTGTCTTCTTCGGGTTCCCAGACATCTTCGCGCCCACCGCCGAAACCAAACGTCTTGAACCCCATCGACTCCAGGGCGCAGTTCCCTGCGAGGACCATCAGGTCGGCCCAGGAAATTTTCTTGCCGTACTTCTGCTTGATCGGCCAGAGCAACCGGCGCGCCTTATCAAGGTTTGCATTGTCAGGCCAGCTGTTGAGGGGCGCAAAGCGTTGTGTACCGGATGATGCACCGCCCCGCCCATCGCCAATGCGATAGGTGCCTGCGCTGTGCCACGCCATCCGAATGAAGAGTGGCCCGTAATGACCATAGTCGGCAGGCCACCAATCCTGAGAATCGGTCATCAACGCATACAGATCGTTTCGCACGGCTTCCAGATCGAGGCTTTTGAACGCCTCCGCGTAATTGAACTCCTTGCCCATTGGATCAGAAAGGGAAGAGTTTTGATGGAGAATCTTCAGATTCAACTGATTCGGCCACCAGAGTTGGTTCGACATTTCCAAAACAATTGCGTCTTCGTCATGTCCACCAGTCACTGGGCATTTATTTTCGCTACTCATTTCTTCTCCTCATCTTTACATCTTTGGCTCTGTATACAAGGGTCATAAACCTTTTGTCAAATTAAATCGGGACATGAATGCACCGCCAATTGAACAGGGGGACGTACTTTAAGCATCAATATCGTAGTTGGTTCTAGATACCTCCTGCATTGCGAAGGCGCACCAACTTCCACAAAAATCGCCGTTCATGCGGCTCCGACAACACTACGCAACAAGATGACCGACTCACACTTCGTAGGTCATAAAAATTACATCCAGACCCATTCGCTTTGAGAGAACCCTCGTTAAGCGTACCAATTGCATAGTATAACGTTTGAACCACAACTCATTCAATCTAATGGCTCTATCGGTTAACCACAATTGATAAATTGTTACAAAGTGCAAATCTGGCCTGAGTTTTCTTGCTGTGGAAACGCATGAAAATGAGTGAATTCCCCGCTGCGAGTTGTACCTGTAACTCAATGAGATTCTACAACACCGATTACCATTACCAGAGAGACTACAACCTGGGCTGTTGTTTTGTTGAGACCGTCGCACTGTTCATACAATCCGTTTCCCAGAATGGTAATTATAAAGCCATTCTCTATCCACCTCTAGAAGTTACCAGTTGCTTGTATGCGCAAAAGAATCAAGATAAAATCACAGCATTGAATTCTGAACGGTGTTCATATATATGAACGGTTTTCTGGCTGTAAAGCAGTGGAGTGCCATTGTGCCCCGTGAAGACGACAAAATCTTTGTGCCAACCGTGCAGCGCACTTTCCGTATTCTAGAGGTGCTGGCTACCACAGAAAATGGCTGTGGTATTTCCGAGTTAAGCCATGAACTGGGCTTCGCCAAAAGCACAACCTTCAATATCCTCATGACACTTGCGGAGCTGGGTTATATCTACCGCACCCAGGCTGATAATAAGTTTCATTTGAGCCTCAAGTTGTTCTCGCTCGGCAGCACTGTCGTGGACCGTATGGACTTGCGCAAGATCGCCGCGTCAATTCTACAAGATCTGGTGGATACAACCGGTGAAACAGTCAACCTGGGCACTATCCAGGGGGATGAGGCAGTCTATATCGATTGTCTACCTGGACCACAACCCGTGACAGTCCACACCTGGCCGGGCAAGCGACTGCCACTGCATTCTACGGCGCTAGGCAAGGCGCTGCTGGGCTGGCTTCCAGAAAAAGAGGCTAAGGCCATCCTATCCAGCAGCGACATCCCGGAGTTCACGGCAGATCCAGTACCCGCGATGACGCAGCTCTTTGCGGAATTGACCGAAGTGCGCAGTCGAGGATACTCGATCGACAACGAGGAAGATGCGGAAGGTATGCGCTGTGTCGGTGCACCAGTGTTCGATCACAATGGTGCAGTGTTGGCGGCCATCAGTGTGACTGCCCCGGTCCAGCGGCTACCGCTGGAAAACATCCCCGGGATCGCCAGGCTGGTCGTCGAGGGTGCGGAAAAGATTTCGCAACGACTTGGTTTCGCGCCGGAGATCCATGTCAAGCGTCCCTAATATCAGTACAAATCCTGGAGGAACAATGACCCGGTATCAGGCTTCAAAGGCATTATGGGAACGAGCACAACAATCGCTTGCCGGCGGGGTCAGTAGCAATGTGCGTGCCAGCGCCCAGCCACCGCTTTACTTCAAGAGCGCACAGGGTACGCGCATGGTCGATGCGGATGGCAACAGCTACCTCGACTACACGTTGGCCCAAGGTCCGATGTTGCTGGGGCATAGCCCCACCGTCGTACTGGATTTTGTCGCTGATGCGATGCGCCAGGGCCAGCTTTATGCTGGGCAGCATGAACTGGAGTTTATGCTGTCAGAAAAGATTCAGCAGCTTGTCCCTTGCGCCGAGCTACTGCGCTTCGCCAATTCAGGCTCGGAGGCGGTCCATTCGGCATTTCGACTGGCACGGGCGTACACCGGACGCGAGAAAATCCTGAAGTTCGAAGGACACTATCACGGCTGGTACGACGATGAGTTAATTAGTGTACACCCGGCAGCAGAACAGGCTGGTGGTCGTGGGAGGCCCAAACCTGTCCTGGCCTCCAACGGTCAGGCAAAACGAGTGCTGGAATCGACTATCGTTACTACCTGGAACGACCTGGATCTGCTGCGTGAGGTGATCCAGGAGCATGCCGACGAGCTGGCTGCCGTCATCATGGAGCCGGTCATGTGCAATACGGGCTGCATCCCGCCGCAGCCAGGTTACCTGGAGGGCGTGCGCGAACTCTGCAACGAATATGGGATCGTGCTGATCTTCGATGAAGTCATCACCGGCTTTCGTCTAGGGTTGAGTGGTGCTCAGGGATATTTTGGCGTCACGCCAGATCTGGCAACCTTTGGCAAGGCGATGGCGAACGGCTTTCCGATTAGTTGTCTGGCGGGCAAGCGCGAACTCATGATGCAGATTGCCGATCTCAAAGTGAACCACTCCGGAACTTACAACAGCAATGTGATTGCAACTGCTGCTGCCTGGGCCACAGTGAGCGAACTGGAGCGGATTGCGGATGAAGCCTACCCTCGACTTTTCCAACTGGGAGATATGCTGCGGGGTGGCCTGCGCGATCTCAGTACCCGATTAGAACTGCCGGCCCTGATTCAGGGCATCGGGCCAGTGACGCATATTGCCTTCACCGACCAGAACGAAATCGTCGATTACCGCAGCTTCCTGAAAGCCGACGCGGAAACCACACGCCAGTTTGCGCAGGCCATGCTTGACCAGGGGATTCGTGTACTCTCGCGT
>JAIOHN010000338.1 GCA_019912985.1 Anaerolineae bacterium
GCCCATCGCCGAAGGCTATCATGTGGACATCGGCCTGTATGACCGCGCCACCCAGCAGCGCGTCCCCATGACGATTGACGGCCAGCCCGCCGGGGATGGCTTCACCCTGGCCGAACCCTTCGCGATGGTTCCCGGCGAGGAGTAATCGGAGGCATAAAAAATGTAGGGGTTTGTCGGCGACAAACCCCTACGAATATTTCTCTGTGGTCTCAGTGGTTCAATTCCTACCGCAGCGACAGCACAGCCTTCGACAGTTTTTCCTGCACCTTGCGGCTGTTGAAGCGTTCCCAGTGAGTCTTGAATTCGGCGATTAACTTGTCATGGTCGGCGTCCAGATGGTTGAGATAGGCATTCAGCGCATCCGAATGATGGTCGTCGTTCCCATCCAGCAGCGCATCCAGGCTGGCACGCGCCGTCGCGCCGTCGTTGAGATGTCCCAGCGTATCCTGGACAACCTTCAGCTCATCCATAAAGTCGCTTATACTCTTACCGAGTACAGCATCAAATAATGACACCGTATACCGCAGTCGCTTGAACTCAATCCGCAGCGCGTGCAGGCGCGTGTCGTCTGCATCATCCAACCGGTCTTCATAGGCGCGCACCGCCGCCAGCCGGTCATAGATCAGGCTCGGCAGCAGATGGCGCACTTCTGACGGCACAACCTCATCGCTCAATTTTTTCTCAATCGGCGTAGTGACAAATTCGCTGAACGCCTTGAGAAAACGGCGGTAGGGCTTGCTGTCGAAAGTGGCGATTAAATCTTCGCGCGCTGCCGTCCGCCGTTCGTCCAATGCATCAATCGTGGTCTGCAAGTCGGCCTGACTATCCGCGTCCAGCGTCAACTGGAACGCGCGCAGGTTGTCGATCAACACGTCCAGATCGCGCACGTCACCCAGTGTCTCGCCCAAGCGTTTCAAAGCTTCAGTGTACGGACGCACATCTTTTGCCTTGTAATACGGCTTGAGCAAACGGAACGCGCTGCGCATCCGGCGGATCGCCACGCGCATATCATGCACATCTTCTACGTCATTACCCGTACGGCTGCCCGCCTCGTGCTGGAGCATTTTGATCAATTCGGTCAGCAGCACCTTTCGTCCGGCCTCGGCCATCGTATCGGTTGGCGCAACCGCTTCAGCTTTCGCTTCCAATGCAGCAATTCGTTCTTCAACGCTGAGCGCCATGCGTATTCCTTTCGCATTCACCAATCAGTGTGTTTATGGGAAGTTATTGTAGCGGGGTTTTAAATTTACTTAATAAATCGTAGGTAAACCTTAAACATGTTAAGAACTTTGATCAATCGTTTTGACAGCCATCTTGCCGGTGGCAAGTACCAACATGCGTTCAGGCCGAATTTCATTTTTGACCAGACGCTATCGCCTAGAGACTATCGACTGGTTTGTGGCACATTGCCCGAACTTCACGCCACTCGCAAATGGTGGATGCTATAATGCCTGTACGGATCGGCCCATGAACGGAGATCGTGACCATGCCTTTTGACGAGAAAAAATTGGACGCGCTTTCGTCTGCATACACCCAATGGGAACAGACAACGCTCAAGAAAACGCTCGACCGGATGCCGGAGCGTCGTGAAACCTTCGTCACCCAGTCCAGCGTCCCGGTGAACCGCCTCTATACATCGCTCGATTTGCCCGATTTTGACGAGATGCGCGACCTGGGACTCCCCGGCGAGTATCCCTTTACGCGCGGCGTCCATGCCACCGGCCATCGCGGCAAGCTGTGGACGATGCGCATGTTCGCCGGGTTCGGCACGGCGGAAGAAACTAACGCCCGCTACAAATACCTGCTCGACCAGGGCAACACCGGCTTATCGGTCGCCTTCGACCTCGCGACGCTAATGGGTTACGACACCGACGCGCCCGAAGCGTTAGGCGAATTCGGCAAATGCGGGGTCGCGGTGAGTTCGCTCAAAGACATGGAAATCCTTTTCGACGGAATCCCGCTCGGCGAAGTATCCACCAGCATGACCATCAACAGCCCCGCGCCGATCATCTGGGCCTTTTACATCGCGGCGGCGGAAAAACAGGGCGTGCCGATGGCAAAACTCCAGGGCACGCTGCAAAACGACATCCTCAAGGAATACATCGCGCAAAAAGAATTCATCTTCCCGCCCGAACCGTCGATGCGCCTTGTCACCGACACCATCGAATTCGGCACGCAGCACATGCCGCTGTGGAACACCATCAGTATCAGCGGCTACCACATCCGCGAGGCGGGCAGCACCGCCGTGCAGGAGGTCGCCTTCACGCTGGCGAACGGGATCGCCTACGTCCAGGCGGCTATCGACGCCGGGCAGCCCGTGGACGACTTCGCGCCGCAGCTCTCCTTTTTCTTCAACG
>JAIOHN010000339.1 GCA_019912985.1 Anaerolineae bacterium
GCACTGGTGTGAAGCTGCTTTACACCGTGACTGGCCCAACAGGGGAGAAGCTCACCGTTTGTAAACGCTGCCGCGCCCAAAAAGCACTGTAACGAACTTGAGGGGTGGCGCACTGTCGCCCCTCAGCTTTATTGGCAGAACAGCAACATCCTACAAGGTAAAAATTCGGTTTGAAGGTATCTCTCTATTTCAAAGGCTCGGCCCTGATGACTTCGGTCTCCAAAGACGGTCTCAAACACCTTTTTGTTAGGCGCGTGCAAGGAATCTATGAACTTTGTTAGTTTATAATTATCTGTATTACAAAGAACTTGTGAAATACGTATAGCGCTTTGGTCCCCTAGACTTGACTTCCGTACTGTTCCCGTTTAAGCTCATTTTCAATAAATGCGGTTGTTGTGATACTGTGTATCTTTTTTGTTATATGCAAGTATGGGACGGTAGAATACCATCCTTAATAATACGAGTCATTTTCGCGCCAATTCTCCGGGTTTAAATCCGGCACCTGTCTGTTTAGTGGAGTGAGAGCAGGGATTCCATGGAAGTAAGTCACCTTATACGTCTATTTCGCAAGTGGTTCTGGTTAATCATCCTGGCCGCGGCGGTCGGTGCCGGTATCACTATTTTGACGAGCGTCAACCGGACTTTCACCTATCAGGCACAGACCAAAGTGCTGATTGGCGGCTTTATCGGCAGCTCAAACCCCAATCGTGGCGAGATCGAAACCGGCGCAGTGCTGGCAGAAACCTATGTCGAGATTGTCAACACGCCGCTGGTCCTCCAGGGGGTTATTGATACACTTGGGCTGGATATGACCGTCAGCGAGTTGAAACCGCTGGTTCTGGCTGGCAAGCCGGGTGATCCACCCATTCTGGTAATTCAGGCATTCTATAATGACCCGGAAACCGCGATCCGGATTGCCAACGAAGCCGCCCGCCAGTTGATCCTCAACAGCCCGACCAACCTGACTCCCGCTCAACAGGCTCAAATCGACCTTTCCGACGAACAGATCAACGCGCTCAATGAACAGGTGCAGGATGCTCGTCTGGAACTGGAAGCGATTGACGAGCGCATGAACGCCGCCGGGGAAAGCACCGCGCAGAACAGCGCCCTGGCGCAGCAGCGACGCGCTCTCATCGACCAGATCAATCAGGCAACCACCAACATCGCCCAGTTTTCCGCGATTAAAGCGGGGGTTGAGCAGCAGACCAACCGGATGGAGATTATAGAGGAAGCGACTGAAGCGCCCTTCTTCCGCACTGGCCCCGGCTTGCTCGAATCCACGGTCCTCAGCGCGCTTACCGGCGTCGTCCTGGCAATCGTGGGTATCCTGGCGATTGATTACGTTGACAACAGCATCAAGACATCGAAGGATGCTACTGCGACCCTCTCGCTGCCGGTACTGGGGACCATCCCCACCTTAGGCAAGCGCGGTGATCCATACCCGAAAAAGCTGCTGACGAACTGGTCATCCCGCTCGGCAGTGGCTGAGTCGTATCGCACGCTGCAAACCAATCTTATCTCCCCTGCTGACCTGGGCGAAGATAAAGCACTGGTCATTACCAGCCCCAACGAAGGGGAGGGCAAAAGTGTGACTGCGGCCAATCTGGCGGTGACGATGGCTCTCAACGGCCTGCAAGTACTGCTGGTGGATGCTGACCTGGTGCAGCCGCGCATTCATGAAATCTTCCAGCTGGATAACGAATATGGGATAAAGAATCTGATCTCGATGACTCCCAGTGAGATCGACTCAGAGGACACGCTGAAGCCCGCCACTCAGATGGATGCTGGTGCGCAAAAAACACTCAACATGCTGAATATGTGCGTGAAAACCACCCACATTGAAAATCTGCGTGTGATTACCAGCGGCCCCATCACCGAAACCTCTACTCACCTGTCTGAATACAGCACATTGCAGGGTTGGATAGAGGTGTTCCATCATGTGCTGGGGGTTGATGTCGTCCTGTTCGATACGCCGCCGTGTCTGGTGATGTCTGATGCGTCGATTGTGGCCTCGATGGTCCACGCGGACTGTGTGCTGGTGGTGCAATCTGGTCGCACTCGCAGCGATGCCGCCGTCCGCGCAAAAACCCAATTCGCGCATACGGGTGTCGAGCTTGTGGGTGTGGTCCTCAACCGTGTGAAAGCCTACGATGTGGATCACGGCTACAACTCGGGTTATGTCAAAAATTACCAGCCAGCCGATATGCGTGAGATGCTGATTAACATGCCGTATAATGCCGAACGCCGGTCGGCGAACGGGACCGTTCCCGAGCGCACGCTCAAGAACACTTCCGACGAATAACCCCAAATTTCTCTGGTTATCCGAGCGCGGTTCCAGTGATGGGCCGCGCTTTTTTTATCGTTTCACGCCTTCAGCAAAGCCGTAATTTTTCATTGTCCTCTTTATGCTCTTCATCATCCTCACCATCTCAAAACAGCCAAAACAAACGGATTTCTATCTATAAATAAGCGGATAAATAACCTTAAATCGCCCAAACCTGGGACATTAGGGCTATTGAGGACACAAGCATTGTCGCTGACAATGAAATTCGTAAAGGAAGGCTTGAGGTAAAATATATTCGCAATGTATCGTTTATGAAAAACGTACATTTGAAAACCTCACGTCCGACCTTCAGCGATAGGAGGATGTGATGAAAAAGTTATTGAGACCCATTTACTGGATACCTATACTGGCACTGTTAGTCGTTGCGCTGCTGCCGGTGAGCGCGCAGGGCAGCACCTATTATGTTGCCGTGAATGGTAATGATGATAACCCTGGCACTGAAGCGCAGCCGTTCCGCACGATCAGTCGCGGTGTGCAGGTGCTGAAACCGGGTGATACCCTGCTGGTGAAAGAAGGTCTGTATCAGGAGGATCTGTTTAACAAAATCCCCAGCGGTGAGTCCTGGGATCGTCCGATTACCCTGCGGGCCTATCCCGCCCGTTCGGCGACGATTATGCCGGGGCCGGGCGCACAGCGTGTGATTTCCATCACCGGCGACAAACACCACATTATCATCGACGGGTTTGTGCTGGATGGCACCAACACGCGCTACGAAACCATCAAAATCGCGGGGACGAGCAGCACTACGGAACCCTCGCCGCACCATATCCGCATCATGAATAACGAAATCCGCAATGCGGGAGCCGCTCAAAGCTCGAATGGGGAGTACAAGTATTTCTCAGCGGGTATTCTGACCACGGGCAACTCGAACTACGT
>JAIOHN010000340.1 GCA_019912985.1 Anaerolineae bacterium
GAACAAGCCAAAACCATCATTTCACAGGCAGAACATCAGGCCAGCAGTGTGCGGCAGGAAGCGGAAGAACGGTCCAAATCTATTCTGGACGAGGCGGAGAATACCACTACCCGCCGTCGCCGGGAATTGGACCGTGAAGACGAACGCTTACAGCGGCGGCGCGAGGACCTGGATAAACGCCTGGAACGCCTGGAACAACGTGAGCAAAACCTGAACAAACGACAGAGTCGCATGGATAAGCAGCAAAACGACCTGAATAAGATGGAAGAAGAGCGTCTGGCGGCATTGGAACAGATCGCGCAGATGACCCAGGACGAAGCTCGAAACGAGCTGCTTCAGACCGTGGAACGCGATGCGCGCAACGATATGGCGCGCATTATCCGGCAGGTAGAGGCTGAAGCTCGTGAGCAGGCCGATACACGCGCTCGTGATGTAATTTCACTGGCGGTACAGCGTCTGGCTTCGGAGCATGTCAGCGAGATCGCGATCAGCGTGGTGCCGCTGCCAAGTGACGAGATGAAAGGCCGTATTATTGGTCGTAACGGGCGCAATATCCGTGCTTTTGAACTGGCGACCGGTGTTGATGTCGTGGTCGATGATACGCCCGAAGCGGTGACCATCAGCAGCTTTGACCCGGTGCGGCGTGAAGTCGCCAAACGCGCCATGGCAAAGCTAGTTGGTGATGGGCGTATTCACCCGGCGCGGATCGAAAAGCTGGTTGAAGACGCACGTGAAGAAGTTGAACTGACGATCCGCGAAGAAGGCGAGCGGGCCGCCTACGAAACGGGCGTACATGGCCTGCATCCAGAAGTGCTCAAGCTGTTGGGGCGGCTCAAATTCCGCACCAGCTATGGGCAGAACCAGCATTCCCACGCCATCGAAACCGCGCACATCGCGGGCATGATCGCGGCGGAACTGGGCGCAGATGTCGACATCGCCAAGGCTGGTGGTCTGCTGCATGACCTGGGTAAAGCGATTGACCACGAAATTGAGGGAACACACGCTCTGATCGGTGCGGACTTCCTGAAGCGCTACAATGTAAACGGTCGCGTGGTGAACTGCGTTGCCAGTCATCACCATGAGGTCGAGCAGGAATGTGTGGAAGCCTACATCGTGGAAGCGGCAGACGCTATTTCCGGTGCGCGGCCAGGCGCACGGCGCGAAAGCCTGGAATCGTACATCAAGCGTGTGAAAACGCTGGAAGACATCGCCACCAGCTTCCCCGGCGTGGAGCAGAGTTACGCGCTGCAAGCTGGTCGCGAGGTCCGCATCATCGTGCGGCCTGACACAGTGGACGATCTTTCGTCGCTGCAACTGGCACGAGACATCGCCAAGAAGATCGAGGAAACGATGCAGTATCCCGGTCAGATCAAGGTGCAGGTGATCCGCGAGACGCGGGCAATCGAATACGCTAAATAACATTTAGCCGTTGGAAACGCAAGCATTGGAATTGAGCGCAGGGGCCGCAGCGTATACTGTGGCCCTGTGTTGTGTGTAAGGGATTTATGAACAAGACTTATGTAATCGGAGACATTCACGGCTATCACGATAAGCTGATCGCCGTGCTGCAAGCAGCCAATCTCGTGACAGAGGACAATCACTGGTGCGGTGATGATTCCGCGCTGTGGTTCATGGGCGATTATACCGACCGTGGGCCGGATGGCAGCGCCGTGATTGAGCTGGTGATGCGCTTGCAGCAGGAAGCAGAGGCAGATGGCGGACGTGTGATCGCCCTGTTGGGCAATCATGACATTCAACTGCTGGCAGCGCATCGGTTTCGCCACCGGCCCTCAACCGGCCCTGGCAAAACGTTTCTCACCGACTGGCAGCGAAATGGCGGTGTCAGTAACGATCTGGCGCTGCTCAACCGGCGGCAGATTGATTGGTTGTCTGAGCTGCCACTAATGGCGCTGGAAGAAGACCGGCTGTGGATTCATGCCGATGCCCAGCTTTACCCGGAGTATGGTGACAGCGTGGATGCGGTGAACGATACGTTTTACGATCTGCTGCACAGCGACGATGATCCTGCCTGGGATAAAGTGCTGTCACAGTTCAGCGAGCACCGTGCCTTTTACCAGCAGGTGCCGCGTGTGCTGGATTTGCTTGAGCGGTTCGGCGGCCAGCAGATTATTCACGGCCATACGCCGATCAACAGCGTCCAATGGAAACCTGCCGACCAGGTCACGGCCCCGCTGGTGTATGCTGATGGGCTTTGCGTGAATGTGGACGGTGGTATGTACAAGGGCGGCCCGGGTTTTGTCTACGAGCTGCCTCCTCTGCATGAATTGGTTCCGGTGGTGTAATGATGCTCTATGTGATCGGTGATATTCACGGCCACTACAATATGGTCCCGGCTTTGCTCCAGGCGCAAAATCTGATTGACGAGGACCTCAAGTGGGCCGGTGGCGACGCGGTGCTGTGGTTCATGGGCGATTTTTTCGATCGTGGCCCGGATGGCGTGAGCGCGGTTGAGTTATTTATGCGCTTGCAGCAGGAAGCCGCCGCAGTGGGTGGCCGTGTAGACGCGTTGATCGGCAATCATGACGTACTGCTGCTGTCAGTAGCGCGTTTTGGGCAGTTCAACGAAACCATCCTTGAGGCGGCTTCTACGGAAGCCACGGTTGAGCCTGGTGACATGGATGAATTTACCGCTGGTTGGATCAGCAATGGCGGTGTGCCGATGGACCTGGCACGGCTGACGCCGGAACAGGCGGAATGGCTGGCGAATTTACCCGCGCTGGCGCTGGAAGGTGATAATCTGCTCGTCCATGCCGATTCGACACTCTATCTGCATTACGGCTCAACGATTGAAGCCGTGAACGAGGCATTTCGCAATTTGCTGCACAGCGATGATCGCGAAGCCTGGGGGCTGCTGCTCGATCAGTTCAGCGAACACGAGGCGTTCTGGCGCGATGCAGCGAAGGCTCACCGTTTCACACAGGTTTTTGGCGGTAGACAGATCATCCACGGGCATACACCGATCATGAAAATCACGGGCGCATTGCCAGGAACCGTCACCGAACCGTTGCTGTATGCGGGTGGACGCTGTGTGGATGTAGATCCGGGGCTGTATCGTGGTGGGCCGGGGTTTGTTTACCAGTTGAAATAGGGCGCAGCACCCGCCGCGCCCTGGCATTAGGGATTAGAAAAATGTTTTGGCGACCGTCAGCACGCCCTGGCTCCAGGGGACACGGTGCGAAACGCCGGAAGTGTTCTCAAACTCGCTGAGATGCTCCACATACCACACATAATTGCGGATGAGTGCATCCTTGTTGGAGTACTTGGGTTTATAACCCATCACGCGCTCGGCCTTCTCGATGGATACGAATGATTCTTTGACCGCCGTCTCGTAGACCCAGGGATAAAGTGGCGACAGATTGAGCTGGTCCAGAATGCGCAGCACCCAGATAGCAGGCTCGGTTGGTACCGGGATCACTTTCTTGCCGTATCCGGCATAATCCAGCACTGCCTGAAAATCGTCACGGAAGGTGCCATATTCCTTCGCGCCAATGTTGAAGGTATCGTTGACCTTCTCTTTGTCCAGTGTCGCGCACAGATAGATCGCATCACACAGGTCTTCGACATCCAGGTATTGATACAGGTTATCACCCTTGCCAGGGATGGGGAAGCCTTTACCGTCTTTGGCCCAGTCATAGAGCAATGCGAAAACACCTAAACGCTCCGGCCCAATGAATGACTTAGGACGGATAATCGAGACGCACATACCGCGCTTGCGGTATTCCATGCATATCTCCTCAGCCAGAATTTTGGCCTCGCCATAGGCACCCACGCCCACCATTGGATCATCTTCGTACAGTGGGTGATGATCAGGCACCCCATAGACTGCTGTTGAGGAAATTTGGATAAAGCGCTCCACGTCATGTTCCAGCGCGGAATCGAGGATATTACGCGTACCTTCGATGTCCGTGGTGTAGATGTCCTCTTTTTTGTAGAGTGGCAGTGCCGCGGCAGTGTGGATGACAATGTCGATGCCCTGCATCGCCTCATCCACTTTGGCACGGTCGCGGATGTCGCCGCGAACTTCCGTAATCTGGTCGCGCTCAGGATAACTAAAATCTGCGATGTCCAGCGAGGTGACGCGGTGGCCGCGTTCCAGCAGGTAACGCACCATATTGATGCCCAGAAAACCCGCGCCGCCGGTAATAAGATACGATTTTTGTGCTTCCATTCAATCGGCTCCGTTCGAGCTTATCGTTGTAATTCTGCTCGCATTATACTAGCGCTCGTGGACGCGCGATATATAGACCTCGGTGGTGTAACAGCAGGCCGACTGCACACGGATTTTACTGTAGCCGTAGGGCATCAAAAACTGCGGCATCCCGCCCAGACTGCTGCTCGGTATCAGCGGCGCACCATCAGGCAGGGTCACGCTGGTGGCAGTGGCGCAGCCAGGATTATTCGCATTGGTGCGTCGTTCGCAGACTTCCATCCGCACCAGTGCCCCGCTGTCCGTATCCACATCATAATAGATGCGCATGTGCGTGCCGCCGGAAACCTCCTTGAGGCCGTTGTTATTATTACGGCGGTTCCTGGCTTGCAGCTCGATGGGCATGATGCGGGTGAAGGTACACCAGACCGCCTCGCACATGGGATTGGCGTCGAAGCTGTTGACATTGGGCAGTACATCGAACTGCTCCTGGGTCATCGTGGTGGTTTTCCAGTCCACGAAGACTTCAAAGCCATTGCCACGTACCAGTGTCATGCGCGAGAATTGGGTAAAGCTGCGTGCCAGTGGGGTGAGTGTTTCGGTCGCCGGGATGATGCCGATTCGCTGGATGGCATAACGGTCAAGAAAACCGTAAGCGTCCGCATTGGGGCGGATTGCGTTGGGGTTGTTCGTCACTGCACCGCCGCCCTGCTGTGTTGGGCTGGTGTTGAGCGCGGTGGGATTA
>JAIOHN010000032.1 GCA_019912985.1 Anaerolineae bacterium
GAACGGGATCTACAAGTTTGACCGTGGCACGAAATTCGACATGGAACGCATCCGCAAGGCACAGCAGAAGCCGGCGGCGATCGAGCTCAAGAACTAACAGTCGTTCACAATGTCCGTACTGAGTGTTTCGCAACTTGAATGGCTCAAATGCCTTATGGAACACTCAGTACAGTTGATTATTGAGATTTAACTTTATCGATTTGATGATCGAACGAAAGGCAAAAGAGTGACTACTCCTCTACGGCCACCTGCGGTACCGTTGGTGGTAAACGATCCTTACCTCAGTGTCTGGTCAGCCAGTGATGCGCTGACAGACCGCTGGACGTCTCATTGGACTGGGACACGCCAGTCGTTATTTGGTATGGCACGTATCGACGGTCAGACATACCGATTTGCCGGATTGACCAATCGGAATTATGGCATCAGCGATATTTCGACGATGAATCAGGTCAGCGTGGAAGTCCTGCCGACCCGCACCATTTACCAGTTTGAAGCAGCAGGCATCCGCCTGACGGTGACGTTCACGACCCCACTGCTTCCTTACAATCTGGATGTGCTCTCACGTCCCGTGACCTATCTGGATTTTCAAGCCGAAGCCGCGGATGGTAAAGCTCATGACGTGTCGGTATACATTGATATTGGCTCTGACTGGGTGGTGAACACGGTTGAGCAGCACATCGTCTGGGGCCGTCATCGTCTGAATGATCGTGATCTGCTCTGGATGGGGTCTGCCGATCAAGACATTCTGGGCAAGTCGGGCGATGATTTACGCATTGATTGGGGCTATCTCTATACTGCTGCCAATGGTGATCAACCTTACAGCAGTGTGCTGAGTGATGATGCGATCGCCCGCCCACAATTTGCCCAGACCGGCGAACTGCCGACCCGGGATGCCGTCAATATGCCGCGCCCAGTGGATAACCGCCCGCCTATGCTGGTATCAGCCTGGGCTTTTGACCTGGGAACGGTATCCAGTCAGGCGGTAGCGAGCCAGCTCGTTATTGCTTACGATGACATCTTTTCAGTGGAATATATGTATCGCAAGCTGCGCCCATACTGGCGTCGCAACGGCGCGGACGCTCTCGATCTCCTCGAAACGGCGCTGGCCGAGGCCGAAGATTTGCGCCAGCAGTGCGAGGCTTTCGATGCCGAGTTGATGCAGGACCTGCAACAGACCGGCGGGGATGCCTACGCACAACTGGCTGCGCTGGCCTTTCGTCAGTGTATCGCGGCCCACAAGCTTGCGGCTGATCAAGATGGCACACCGCTGTTTTTCTCCAAAGAGAATTTCAGCAACGGTTGTATGGATACCGTCGATGTCTTTTACCCATCCAGCCCATTTTTCCTGTTATTTAACCCTGAGCTGCTGCTGGGTCAGCTGACACCGATTCTGGATTACGCTGCATCATCGCGTTGGCCTTTCCCGTTTGCGCCACATGATATTGGTCGTTACCCATTGGGGAATGGACAGGTTTACGGTGGTGGTGAAAAGGCCGATCTCAATCAGATGCCGATTGAGGAATGTGGGAATATGCTGCTGCTGGTGGCGGCAGTGTGTAAGACTTATGGTGACGTGAGTTATGCCGCTGGCTATTGGGATACCCTCAGCCAATGGGCATCCTACCTGAGCGAAAAGGGACTGGACCCCGAAAACCAACTCTGTACCGACGACTTTGCCGGACATCTGGCTCACAACATCAACCTCTCGCTCAAAGCTATCCTGGCGATTGCGGCTTATGCCTGGTTATGTGAGCAGCGCGGTCTGGACAAAGAGGCGGCTGATTATCGCGCGCAGGCTGAGCAGATGGCACAGCAGTGGCAGGAGATGGCGGCGGATGGGGATCACTATCGCTTGACATTCGACCAGCCGGGGACATGGAGCCAGAAATACAACCTTGTATGGGATCGCATCCTCGACCTCAACCTGTTCCCGCCGGAAGTTGCGCGCAAAGAAATCGCTTTCTACAAGACCAAACAAGGGCGTTATGGCCTGCCGTTAGATAGTCGCAGTACCTATACCAAACTCGACTGGATTCTCTGGACAGCCAGCATGAGTGAAGACAACGCCGATTTTCAGGCTTTTGTCGCACCGATCTATGATTGGCTGAGCGCGACCGAAGACCGGGTTCCTATGACGGACTGGTACTACACCGACAGCGGCAGACAGGTACATGGTATGCAGGCGCGGCCAGTGGTGGGTGGCGTATTCATTCCTATGCTGTATAACCGCCAACTCTGGCAGAAGTGGCTGCAAAAAGCGGGCATTTAGTTAGCTATGAAGGTAAGAAAATGATCAAGCAGACGGTACGGGTGCTCTTGACGGTGGTAATTGTCATGCTGATGGGATGTCAGTTGAGCGCCCAGAATACAGAATTGCCAACGCGTTGGACAGCCGAAGTTACAGCCGATAATGTGCTGCCAGAGTACCCCCGTCCGCAGATGGTGCGTGACGACTGGCTTAATCTGAATGGGTTATGGCAGTACGCGCTGACCGGAGCCAGTAACGTGGATGCTCCCACCGCTTATGATGGTGAAATTCTGGTGCCATTTCCCATTGAGTCACTGTTATCCGGTGTCCAGAAGCGGGTAGGCGATCAGGCATTGTGGTATCACCGCACGTTTTCCATTCCCGAGGATTGGTCGAATCAGCGCGTATTGCTGAATTTTGGCGCAGTCGATTGGGAAGCAACAGTCTGGGTGAATGGTACCGAGTTGGGTACGCATCGGGGTGGCTATGATGCCTTCTCATTTGATGTCACTGAGGCATTGACAGACTCCGGTGAGCAGGAAATCATGCTTCGTGTGGTGGACCCGACTGATGCCGGAACACAACCGCGTGGTAAACAGGTTCGCAATCCAGAAAGCATCTGGTATACACCGACCACCGGGATCTGGCAGACTGTCTGGTTGGAACCAGTGCCAGAAACAGCCATCCATAATCTGAAGCTGACTCCGGATTTAGGCCAGGGCATGATTGAAATCGCTATCGAGACAGATGGCGATATATCAGGCTATAGTGCTCGTGTGACTGTTCTGGATGATGGTGCTGAGATCGTTACAGAAGTGAGCGATGAACCAGTAGATGGTCAGTTTATACTGGAAGTGCCTATCGAAAACCCGAAACTGTGGTCACCTGATGCGCCGTTTCTTTACGATGTACAGATTGATCTTCTGGGCGGTGATGAAACGGTGGTCGATACGGTCTCTAGCTACTTTGGGATGCGGAAAATCGCTCTGGCGCGAGATAGTAACGGCGACCTTCGTTTGTTTCTGAATAACGAACCATTGTTTCAACTCGGCTTGCTGGACCAGGGTTTCTGGCCGGATGGTTTATATACAGCACCTACGGATGAAGCCGTGCGCTCAGATATTGAAGTTACCAGGCAGTTAGGCTTCAACACCATCCGTAAGCATGTCAAGGTGGAGCCAGCGCGCTGGTACTACTGGGCGGATAAACTGGGTGTGTTGGTCTGGCAGGATATGCCGAGTGGTGATGCATCTGTTCGTTCAGAAGAAGGTGAAATCACAAGGTCCGCTGATTCAGCCTCCCAATTCGAAGCCGAACTCCAGCGTATGGTAGAAGGTCACTATAACCATCCATCCATCGTCATGTGGGTGCCGTTTAATGAGGGTTGGGGGCAGTATGACACCGTACGGTTGACCAACTGGCTCAAGGAACTCGACCCAACACGATTGGTCAATAATGCCAGCGGCTGGAATGATAAAGGCGCAGGTGATGTGCTCGATATGCATGCCTATCCAGGCCCGGATGCACCGGCTGCCGACCCCAATAGAGCTTCAGTGCTTGGGGAGTTTGGCGGCCTGGGGCTGCCTTTGGGTGGGCATACGTGGCAAGCAGAAGCCAATTGGGGCTATCGTGAGTTTGGTGATGCGGCTGTTA
>JAIOHN010000341.1 GCA_019912985.1 Anaerolineae bacterium
ACTGAAGCCGAGAAACGCGAATCGATTGAGAATATCGAGGCGCAGGTGCATTATCTTTCCGAACTGGTGTCGGACGTGCTGACCATCAGCAAGACCGAGTTCATGGCGCAAGACCTGAGCATGGAAAATTATGATCTGGAAACCTACCTGCGCGACATTCTGGAAGAACTGGAATGGACTCACAGTGAAACTCACACCCTGGTTTATGAGGGCCCAGGTCACCGGGTGGAAGCCTGTTTTGACCGCCGCTTGCTGCGCTATACGATCAACAACCTGCTGACCAACGCACTGAAGTATTCACCGGAAGGCGGCGAAGTGCGCTTGTCGTTAACCATGCAGGGGAAAAACGCCATTGTCCGCGTTTCCGACCAGGGCATTGGAATCCCTGAAGAGGATCTTACGCGGCTGTTCGAGCCATTTCACCGGGCGGGGAATGTGGACCGCTATCAGGGAACTGGCCTGGGCTTGGCGATTGCCAAGCAGGTGGCAGACCTCCACAAAGGGACCATCACAGTGGAAAGCAAGGTCAACCAGGGCACCACTTTTACCGTCACCCTTCCCATCCTCAACAACGCTGAATAATGTGGGGTTATGCGCCGGCTGTTCTTTTTGCTGCTCTTTCTTTTGGCTGCACCGATCACCTCGGCGCAGGATGAATCCGGTATTGCCTATGGCAGCACCCTGACCGGACGCCTGACCGACACCGATCCGCGTGCGGTCTATTACTTCGAAGGGCTGCGCGGCGAGGTGGTATCCATCACCATGCGCGTGACCGATGGCGATCTCGATCCGGTGCTGACCGTGCTGGATAATCGGGGGCAATTGGTCGCCACGCTTGATGACTCCGCATCAGATAAAACCCCTGTAGTGGAAGCCCTCACCCTGCCGCAGACGGATCGCTATTATGTGGTCGTCGGGCGCTTTGGTTATGCACTGGGTACGACCAGCGGCGGTTATGAGCTGGCGATCCAGCGTGTGAGTGTCAGTTCGGAGTCTGGCAGCCAGTTGCGTTATGGCGACAGCATCATCAACCGCATTACGGATATGCAGCCGCAGCTTTACTACACCTTTCATGCGGATCAGGGCGACATCGTGAATATCCGTATGCGCCGTGTCTCTGGCGATCTCGACCCCTATTTGCAGGTGGTGCAGGTCCGGCAGGGGAACGCTTTTGTCGTGGCGGATAACGACGATCTGCTTGGCGCGGCCACCCCATTTGACGCCGCGATTGAAGGGCTGGTCATCGAAGAAAGCGATACTTATGTCGTGATCGCCTCACGTTACGGACAGGCTTCCGGCACCAGCAGCGGCAATTTTCTGCTGGTCATTGAGGAAGCGCGAAACAGCGGCCTGGGCAACTCCGTCCGGGCACCCTATCCACTGCAATTTGGCAATACGGTAGAAGGCGAACTGACGGACAGCCAGTTTGTACGCTACTATCGCTTTGACGCTGAGGAGAATGACATCATCAGCGTGCGCATGGAACGTGTCGGTGGGCGGCTGGACTCGTTTTTGGTGCTGGCCGATGAGAATTTGCAGGAACTGGCGACCGACGACGACAGCGGCGGCGGCCAGAACGCCTTTATTGCCCAGTACCTTGTCCCCACCAGCGGCACTTATTACATCATCGCCACCCGTTTTGATCGCGATAACGGGACGACCAGCGGTAATTATCGCTTGCAACTGCAAAGCCTGGGCAACGCCTTTGACGGGGTGCCGGAGGGCTACCCGCGCATGGCTTATGGCAGCACCATTACCGGCTACATTGACAGCCAGACTCAGCAGGTGACCTATGTGTTCTGGGGCGAAGAGGACGATATAATCAGCATCTCGATGAACCGGGGCGATGGCAATCTGGACCCGGTGGTCACCCTGCTGGATGCCGATCAGCAGCCGCTCGTCAGCAATGATGACGGTGGTGGCGGCCAGAACGCGCGTATCGCCGCCTATACCATCCCATCGACAGGCCCCTATTTCATCCGCGCAGAGCGTTACAGCGGCGAACCACCGGGGGATCCCAACACTAGCGGCAGCTTTATTCTGGTGCTGGCCCGCCGTTTCAATTAGGAATCAAGTTGTTCAGAATGAGAAAGGACGACCCGGTTGGTCGCCCTTTTTTAACTCACTTTTGGGGAGTGTTTTACTCTGGGTGGGTAGCAAGATGCTGGCGAATGTGCGGACATCCCGCATCCGCCGCTTCACGGATGGTATCGGCATCGGTGAGCGCGGTCAGCGGCTTGCGCTGGTACCGCACGCGCACAGCCGACGGACGGTTGGCCCCGTTTCCGGTCACCGTATGAACTTCCTCGCTCAGCAGCTCCACATCGAACTGCTGGAAAAGGAGCGACGTGATGATCGCCATCTCATTCTTGGCGAAGTTCATACCCGTGCATTTGTGAATGCCGCCGCCAAAACCGACAATCGCGAAGGGGTCTTTGCCTTCACCACGCTCCGGCGAGAAGCGGTACGGGTCGAAGCGTTCCGGCTGCTGGAATGTATCCGGTAGAAAATGCGAGGTCGATCCACTGACCATCATGCGCCAGCCCGCCGGAACATCATAGCTGCCAACGGTCATGGGCGCTTCCAGCGTGCGAATTTGGGTGTCAGCGGAAGGATGCAGACGGGTGGTTTCATCAATGGCCCAGTAGATGTGCTTGAGTTGGCTCAACACACTGGCGTCAATTTCATGACCGTAAGCCACCTGCGCCTGAATTTCGGCTTTGACCGCGTCCAGATAGTCTGGATGCTGCAACAGCAGCGCGATCAACCAACCCGCCTGCCCGGCAGTCGTCTCATGACCGGCGAAGATCAGGCCCATAAACATCGCGACGATGGTTTCGTCTGGCATGAAGGTGCCATCTTTCAGCGGCGTCTTCAGCAGTGTGCTGATGAGATCATCATATTGATCCGGGTGATCACGGCGCTGGTCAATCAACCGCCGCAGCACCGCGTGAATCTTCTCGCGGGCCTGGTCGCGGCGCTTGAACTTGGGCAGCGGTAGGGTCGGCGGCAGCACCGGATCGAGCGATTTGCTGATCATCGTGTACAGATCCCAGAAGCCTTCGCCCAGCTCTTCGCGGAAATTCGGGCCGATCAGCGCGCGGCCAGCCACATACTGTGTCAGGTGCAGCATTTCCTCACTGAGGTCCATCTCGCCTGATTCACCCAGTGAATCCAGCCAGCGCTGCACCTCGATATTCATCGCCTGGATGTAGCCCACCATGCGCTCACGCTTGAACACCTCTTGCAGCACCGGGCGCTGGTTGTAGTAATCGTCTTTGCTGGCGGTAAACAGCACTTTGCCAACCGCTTCTTCCAGGAAAGTATACCCTTCCTGCATATTCAATGTTTTATCCGTCTGGGTGTACATCAGGCGGTTGTGTTCTGAGCCGGTCACTACCAGGACATACTGCGGTCCCAACTTGATCGCGAACAGGTCGCCATGCTCGGCATAGCCGCGCTTGAACAATCCCGCACGATCACGGAGCATCTCAAAGATGTGGCCGACGACCGGGTAACCGCCGGAAACGATGGGGGGCAGTGTCATTCTACAATCCTCTATTCATTGCCTGTTGGATTCCTGTCAGCCCATTCTGAAACGATCGTTTCAGAATGTAAGTGCATTTTATCACATATAGAGCAGACGAATAAATAATGTTTCCTTAGAGGATTATTTTTCGAGCAGCGTCAGGAGCAGATCGGTCACCGCATCACGATAGGCAAAGTCCGGCTTTACGCCGCTCATGACCGCGATCCCGTGTAAGGTGCTGAGGATGGTATAAGCCAGGTGCAGCGGTGGTGTCTGGCTGGTCACCGTTCCACTAGCCTGGGCCTGTGCCAGCACGTCAGCGATAATCTCAGCCAGTTTGAGGTAGTGGTCGAGCAGTTGATTCACCACATCGGCATCACGCGTGCCAAATTCCACCAATGCATTGAAGGCCATCGAACCCGGCGTGGTGGATTCAGCGTGCAGGTCGTTGACAGCTCCGAAGAGGGACGATACAAACGCCTGCGGCGAGGCGGCCTCGTGGGCCATCTCCATAACCTGCGCCTGTTCAATCGCGCAGTAGCGCGCCAACGCCTCCAGAAAAACCCCACGCTTATCACCAAACACGTCGTACATGCTGCTGGTGCTGATTCCCATCGCCAGCGTGAGGTCACGCACGGATGTCGCCTCATAACCCTGCGCCCAGAACAACCGCATGGCACGGTCTAAAACTTCACGCTTATCAAACTCACGTTGTCTTGGCATCGCCTTCTCAATCGCTGTTTTCGGCACAAAAAGAAGTTAGTTGAGAAAAATTTACGCATTTCAGGTGCAAGGATTAAGATGTTACCAAAATGTAATAACCCTATCACTGGTTATTTCGATTACAATCGAAACAGGGGTGTTAAGCTAAGTTGTTTCATTTACCACAATCTCACGCGCTTGCCTCAAGGACAGAGTCATGAATTTTACTGACAGCACTGGCGATTTTGACTTCCTGATGGGTATTGCCGATCAGCTTTCAGAAGCAATTTTGATCATCAGTCACAAGGGGGCCATTGTTTTCGCCAACGCTCGTGTCAGTGAAATGTTTGGTTACCCTGTGGAAGCCCTGATCGGTCAGCCCATCGAGTACCTTGTTCCGGGCGATTTCAGGTCCCTGCACGAACGGCACCGGAAGCGTTATATGGAGAATCCCCACGCTCGCCCGATGGGTTCAGAGGATTTAGAGCTGGAAGGATATACGCGAGACGGGGAAACGATCCCGCTCGAAATCAGTCTCAGCCCTGTCAAAGTCCAGAATGACTTATACATTGTCGCTTTCATCACCAATGTGACCTCCCGCAAACATGCCCAGGCGCAAATGCTCAAAACGGAAAAGCTGCGAGTCGAGCTGGCGAAGGAACGCGAGTACCTTGAACTCAAAGAACAGTTTCTCTCGATCACCTCACACGAATTCCGCAAGCCGCTAACGGCGATTCTCTCTTCGGTGGGCATCGTCGAGCGCTACTTCGAGCGTCTTTCGCCAGAGGATTACCTGACACGTATCAAGGAGGTCGGTTCACAGGCGCAGCATATGTATCACATGCTTGAGGACCTGTTGACCATCACCCGCATGCAGGCCGGTGGATTTCGCTTCTTGCCCCGCCCGCTGGACCTGTTCAAATTGTGTGAAAGCCTGGTGGTACAGCCAGAGGGTGAGAAACCGCGCATCCAGACCACCTGGCAAAAACCGATCCACAATGTGGTCATGGATCAGAAACTGCTTCATCATATTCTGGAAAACCTGCTGAGCAATGCGGTCAAGTATGCCCCCAACACCGAAAAAGTTGAGTTTAACATCGCCAGTGAGGGCTCGGATGTCATCTTCCAGATTCGAGATAACGGCATCGGCATCCCCATAAAAGATCAGGAACGTATTTACGAGGCCTTTTACCGGGGGACCAACACCCATCGCTTTGACGGCACGGGTCTGGGCATGATGGTGGTCAAGCTGTGTGTGGAGCTGCATCGCGGCACCATTGACCTGGAAAGTGTGCCGGATGAAGGCACGACTGTCACCGTTCGCCTGCCGATGTTTGCGCTGGCGCAGGATTAATGACCCCCACGCCAGCCCATTTTCAACTACACTGCCATCAAATCGTCCAGCGTGCTTTCCAATAACTGCGCCGCTTCGCGCACAGTATTGCTGTCAAAGGCGAATTTTGCGCCAGTTGCAGCGTACAACTCCGGCAGCGGGCGTGTGCCACCCAGCGCGAGTCCAGCCCGGTAGCGTCGCACCGCCGCCGTCTGGTCATCCAGCGAATTTCGCCAGACCTGCACCGCGCCCAATTGCGCCAGCCCATAATCCACATAATAGAAGGGGATCTGGAAGATGTGCAGCTTGCGATGCCAGCCGGTCATCTTGGAGTCGTCCAGGCCGCTGTAATCAATGCCCTGCATGAAACGATCCCACAGTGCCGCCCAGGTGGCATCGCAGTTGGCCGGGGCTGTGGCCGCCTCGTGGTGGGTATAGACCCACTGCTGGAAGCCATCGACCACCGCCATATAGGGCCAGAACTGGACAATCCCTTCAAGATGTTCGATGCGGGCGCGAGCGGCATCAGCATCGCTGTAGAAACCGCCCTGGCTGGCGGCCAGATAAGGCGCGCCGAGCAGTTCCATCGACATCGAGGCGACTTCGGCCATCTCCGCGCTGAATTCACGCTGCTGGACATAGGGGAGCTGGCTGCTCTCGAAGCAGTGGAAGGCATGACCGCCTTCGTGCAGCAGTGTTTGCACATCGTCATGCAGGCCAACCGCATTCATGAAAATAAAGGGCCGCTTGGCGCGTGCGAAATCCATCTGATAACCGCCGGGAGCCTTGCCCTTGCGATTGTCGAGATCAAGCAGACCTTCCTGGCGCATGGTAGCAAAATATTCACCCAACTGCGGGTCCACCTGCCGGAAGATCGCCTCGGTTTTGCCGATCAATTCCGCGCTGTTGCTGAAGGGACGCAGCGGTTCGCGTCCCAGCGGATCGACATCCGTATCCCAGGGGCGCAGGCTGTCCACGCCCAACTGCTCGCGCCGGATGTCATAGATGCGGCGGGCCAGCGGCACAATCCATTCTTCAATAGCGCTGTGAAATGTCTCGCAGTCCTGCGGCGTGTAATCGAAGCGCTTGAAGTTCTTCCACTGGTAATCACGGAAGTTATCGAACCCGGCGTTCTTCGCGATCTTCAGGCGCAAATCCATCAGCTGCTGCCACAGCTTATTAAGCGCATCGCGGTCCGCCAACTGGCGCTCGCTGCCCAGCCGCCAGGCGGCTTCCCGTTTTTCGCGGTCGGTATCCTGAAAAACCGGGCGTAATTGCACCAGAGTCAGCTCCTGGCCTTCCCAGTCCACACTTTGTGCGCCGACGATGCGATCATATTCGTTGCTCAGCTTCTGGACCTGAGTTTGCAGCGGCAGATTTTCCTCACAGAACAACTCGGATTCCGCCAGCATGTTGCGCAGGGGAATCTCGAATCCTGCCGGTTCCAGCTCGCTCATCAGCAGCTTTTCTTTCAGTTTCTGCTCGGCGCTTGCCGCTGCCGGGTAGATATGGTCAAGATAATGGTTGAAACTGGCTTCAGCGGCTTCATCAGTGGTATCCACCGTGGTCGCGACATACAGCCGCGCATACACCTCTGCCAACAGGGCGGATAAATCCGACCAAGTGCTTAACCAGGTGGTGATGATGCTGTCATTCAGCTCGCGCTGTGCCAAATTTTCGTAGTACGCCTGAAATTGTGACCACTCCCAATCCAGAACATCCTGAGCCTTTTTGGGTAAGTTCTCAAACATGAATTTTCCCTCTCAATACATGACCTCAATCATACCATTCTGACCCTTTATGCGCGACAGCGCCGACTTCCCTATAATGAAGATTACAGGCATGTACAAGGAGTACGAATGGCGATCCTCTCTCAACAGAATCCGGTGCTGCGGGCGGAGCTAAAGCACCAGCAATATGTGATGAACAACAGCCGGTCCGGGCCGTTATGGATTGGCATTGCGCTGGTAATGCTGGTCCCGGCGATGCTCTATTCACTGGTCCTGCTCTATTTCGCGCTGACAGGTTTGAACCCGCTGGGGCTGCTCGATATTCGCACCTTTGGGCCGGGCAATGGAGCCAGCAACATGGCGCTCTACCTGATCGTGATGAATTTCGCCATGTACGTCGTCGTTTCACTCATCACGATGGGCTTAGCCAGCGGCAGCATCACCCGTGAGCAACAAAATCACACCTGGGAAAGCCTGCTGCTGACCTCGATGAATGCGCGCCAGATTGTGTGGGGCAAATGGTGGGCGACGCTGCGCGCCCTGTGGGGCGATCAAATCATGATTATGCTGCTGCGGGCCGGGTTGGTCGCGTTTGCGGCGGTTCAGGTGACACGCTTTGTCCACGGCGGCCAGCATCCCGACCTGCTCTATCTGCTGCTGTCGCTGGCATTGGTGGTCGCGTACACGGCAGTCGAGGCGGGATTTTCGGCAGCGGTGGGCCTGATCACGCCGTTCATTGGATGGGATGGCATGTTTATTGCCGCATTGATGGTGCGCGTGCTGGCAGTGGTCGTCGTGCCAATGGTGATTGTCATCTTAAGTACGATGCTGGCAGACACCGTGGGTGGTGTGCTCATCGCAGCGCTGGCCGGGCTGATATTGAGTGGGCTGCTGCTGCTGGCGACCCTGCACACTGCTGAGTGGATGGCTGTCCGCCAGCAGGCGCTGCGCCCAGACTCGCCTTAGATCGTGAAATTCGTTACAGTAGGCGCATCCAGTCCCGTTTGAATTCGGTTTGGATCAGCCTTTTATAAACACACCATATCGATGCCGAAGGCTGGCACGGGACAACGCACTGACGTGGGGAAAACACGATGCGCCTCGGCTTGATGATTGGCTATTCCGGCAGAAAAGTCAGCCTGCCGCTGGATTTAATCCAGGAAGCAGACCGGCTTGGTGTCTATGCCGCGTGGACATCGGAGGCCTGGGGGTCGGACGCGGTGACGCCGCTGGCGTGGATTGGCGCGCAGACCGAGCGCATCCACCTGGGGACGGCGATCATGCAGATGCCTGCTCGCACCCCGGCGATGACCGCCATGACAGCATTGACCCTCGACAGCTTATCCAATGGACGCTTTCTGCTTGGCCTGGGGCTTTCCGGCCCACAGGTGGTCGAGGGATGGCACGGCCAGCCTTATGGCAAGCCGCTGCGCAAAACCCGCGAATATGTGCAGATTCTGCGCCAGATTTTCGCCCGGAGCGGGCCGCTGCGTTACGAGGGTGACTATTACCAGATCCCGTATCAGGGCGCGGACGCGACCGGCCTGGGCAAGCCGCTGAAAAGTATGCTGCATGGCCGGGATGATCTGCCGATTTATTTAGCCGCTATTGGCCCGAAGAATGTTGAGCTGGCGGCGGAAATCGCGGATGGCTGGCTGCCGATCTTCTTCGCGCCGGAGCGTTATGCGGAGACCTATCAGGCACAAATCGAGGCCGGGCTGAAAAAAGGCGGAAAAACACTGGAACAGTTCGATATTGCGCCGACCGTCGGTGTGGCGATTGACGACAATCTGGAAGGCTGCTGGAACCAGTTCAAGCCGGTGCTGGCGCTGTACATCGGGGGAATGGGCGCGAAAGGGCGCAACTTTTACTTTGATCTGGCCTGCCGTTACGGGTTTGAGGCTGAGGCACATACCATTCAGGAGTTGTACCTCTCCGGCAAAAACTTCGACGCGATCAGCGCGGTTCCTAACGAACTGGTGGATGCTGTGACGTTATGCGGGCCGAAGGCGAGAGTCAAAGACCGGCTGGCACTGTGGACCAGTAGCCCGGTGACAACCTTGAATATGCAAGTCTATGATGTGGAAACCTTACGTACAATGGTGGAGCTGGTCGGATAATGGCACCCAACGTAGTCTTTGTTTTTGGCGATCAATGGCGGGCGCAGGCCTGTGGTTATGCAGGCAACGCGACCGTCAAAACCCCGCATCTGGATCATCTGGCAGGCGAAAGCATTAACCTCACCCACGCCATTTCCGGCTGGCCGGTATGCACCCCCTGGCGCGCGACCTTCCTCACCGGGCAGTACCCGCTGACGCATGGCGTCTTCGTCAATGATGTGTCGCTTTCCCCGGACGCGGTGACGATTGGCAAGGTCTATCGTGACGCGGGTTATGACACGGCTTATATCGGTAAGTGGCATGTCGATGGGCATGGCCGTTCCAACTACATCCCGCCGCAGCGCCATCAGGGGTTCGGTCACTGGCAGGTGCTGGAATGCACTCACGATTACAACGCGTCAGCCTACTACGAAGGGACTTCCGACCGGAAAAACGAATGGGATGGCTACGACGCCACCGCGCAAACGCGGGCCGCCTGTGATTACATCCGCAAACACGATCGCAGCAAGCCTTTCTTCCTCGTGCTTTCCTGGGGGCCGCCCCATAATCCCTATGAGACAGCCCCGCAGGCCTATCGCGATCTGTATGACCCGGCAGCGATTGCGCTGCGGCCCAATGTGCCGGAGGACATGGCCGACGAAGCACGTGAATGGCTGGCGGGATACTACGCCCACTGCACCGCGCTGGATGCCTGCGCGGGCAATCTGCTGGCGACACTGGATGAGACTGGATTAGCGGAGAATACCATCTTCGTTTTTACGTCCGACCACGGCGATATGCTCGGCTCGCATGGCATGGTGCGCAAGCAAAAGCCGTGGGATGAATCGATTCGCGTCCCGTTTCTGCTGCGCTGGCCGGGGCGCTTTGGGCGCGCGGGCCGTACAGCGGATGCGCTCATCAACGCACACGACATCATGCCCACACTGCTCAGCCTTTGCGAAATCAACGTGCCGGAGAGTGTTGAAGGGCTGGATTTTTCGGCCTATCTCGATGGCGGCGCAGATCCCGGCGGTGGTGCGGCCCTGCTGGCCTGTTTCCATCCCTTCGGCGAGTGGGATGTCGCCCACGGCGGACGCGAATTTCGCGGGCTGCGGACGCATCGCCACACTTATGTGCGCGATTTAGACGGTCCCTGGCTGCTGTATGACAACGAATCCGACCCTTACCAGATGGAAAACCTGGTCGGCAAGCGGCGCATGGTTCAGGCCGAGCTGGAGCAGGAGTTGGAGATCAGGCTGGCGGCGCTGGGCGATGAGTTCCAACCAGGGAGCGAGTACATCCGGCAGTGGGGTTATACCGTCGATGAAACTGGCACGGTGCCTTACACCTCCTGATATGCAACTCAATCCCGCCAGAATACGTAAAAGACAATACACAGACACAGGAGGAGTGAGGCGACGATGAAAGACCTTCGACTGGAAGCAACCGTGTTTATCTGGGCGGCGGTGGCAGCAATTCTGATCTTCGCTGCTGCGCCAGGTGATGTGATCCCATTGGCGTTTATTCTGGGTATTGGAGCCACGATTTCCACCGTGGCGATATGGGAAACCAGCTCCAAAACGGCCATAGCGCTTAGCGCCCAATCGCAGGATGACCGTAGTATCATCAAGAACAAACGCAGTGACCACACCCGGCGGTTGGTGGAATTGATGGATTCGGAAGAGATTGACGATCTGGAAGCCTACCTGGCCGCGCGACAGGATGAGCAAAGGACGGTGAACCGATGAACCTGATCCCACAGATTATTCGACTGGCCGCCACGGCGATTATCTGGACCGCGCTGACGTTGATCCTGGTGCTGGGCAACCTGGACAGCGATACCATCGTCTGGGTGACATTGATTCTAGGGATTGTGGCTGGCCTCAGTACCATGTATATCTGGGATAGCAGCCGCAATAAAGAGGATAGCAACGCGGAAAGTGCCAAGCGCAAGCGCACCCGGGCCACCACGCGCCTGATCGAAGCATTGGACGAGGATGAAGTTGTCCAGCTTGAGGATCTGCTGGCGGCACGGCGCGAAGACCGACTGAGCGAATAAGCAAACGAGCACAAGGAGAACAGCCGATGGGCGCAGAAGAACACCGCCAGCGCGCCGGGCATGGGCCGGTTACGGTGGCAATTGTCACCGTGAGCGACAGCCGTACCCCGGAAACCGATGGCAACAAGCAGTATATCGAAGCGCGCATGGCCGAGTTGGGCCATCATGTCGCCGCGTACCGGCTGATCAAGGATGAGCCTGATCAGGTGGCGGCAGTGATTGAGGAATTGACCGCCATGCCCGGCGTCCAGATCGTGCTTTTTAACGGCGGGACAGGCGTCAGCCCGCGCGATACCACCTATGATGTGGTCAGCCGCTACCTGGAAAAAGAGCTGCCCGGCTTTGGCGAGATTTTCCGCATGATCTCCTACCAGGATATTGGCGCGGCAGCCATGCTCAGCCGGGCCACCGCAGGCGTTTATCACAACACGCTGATCGTCTCGATGCCGGGCAGCAGCAACGCCGTCAAAACTGCGCTGGAAAAGCTGATTATCCCGGAGATCAATCACTTAGCATGGGAAATCGTGCGCAAAAGCTGATTTAGAAATACACGCAGCAAGGAATTTGAATGTCTCGCTTCTTTCGATTTATTTTCTGGGTGGTGCTGCTGGGGATGCTGGTGCTGGTGGTCGTTGGCCTGCTGCGCGAACAGCCTGCCGCCGATGGCGCACTGAGTCCCACCCAGGTTGAGCAAACGGTGCAGGCGGCAGTGGTCGGCACACAGACCGCCATCGCGGTGGAAGCCACCGCCACCACGCTGCCCGACATCGAAGCCACGGTGGAGGCCCGCCTGCAAGTCACGCCCACACCCACACCACCACCGCCTGAAGGGTTGGCAGGCGCGGCGGAAAGCGCCCTGGGTGGAGTCTGGTCTATCATCCGCAGCCTGTGGAATATATTCGCTTTTGGCGGCATCGGGCTGCAATTATGCTGCTGTCTGCTGATCCCTGGTGGCCTGCTGCTGCTGTTGCTGAACGATACCCGGCCCAGGCGCTAGACAGCACCCCGGAATCATGCTACACTGAGCGCATTATGACTTACTTCGGTTACTACCTCACGGTTTCACTCAGTCAAAAGTCGTCTATCAACGGCGCCTTCCCAGGGAGGATTGCGCCTAGTCACCGGTAAGTTTTTAGTATTCCGAGTATCCACGGCTGTGGGCGCAACCTGCTCACAGCCGTTTTTGATTCTGTGGGTGGATTGCGTTCCGGCGAAGAAAAACGCATACAATCGAGAAGGAGGAACGCAATGCACATCATCAATGTCAATAACATCACCATCAATCACGCGGGCCGCGAGATTTTCGCCGGGCTGACCTGGGCCATCGGCGATCGGGACCGCGTGGGACTGGTGGGGCCAAATGGCGCAGGCAAATCCAGCCTGCTCAAAGCCATCCTCGGTGAAGTCACCCCCGACAGCGGTGTGATCACCCGGCTGCGCGGCGTCACGCTGGGTTATCTGGCGCAGCAGATCGAGCTGGAACCCGGTCAACGGCTGATCGACGCGGCGATGGCCCTGCCGCCAGAGCTGGCAGCGGTTGAGGCGGAACTCACCCGGATTCAGGCCCGGCTGAGCGACCCGGCAGTTTACGAGGATGAGCGCAAGTTGGCGCGGGTGCTGGATCAACAGGAGCGCGCGCTGGTTCAGTTTGACCGCTTAGGTGGTCCACAGCATGAAAGCAAAGTCCGCGAACTGCTGGCGCACCTGGGCTTCGACGAGGGCGATTATGACCTGCCCACGGAAACGCTCAGCGGCGGGCAGAAAAAGCTGGTGATGCTGGCGCGGCTGGCGGCGGAGTTGCCATCAGTGCTGCTGCTGGACGAACCGGATAATCACCTGGATGTGGAGGCGAAGGGCCGGTTGGAGCAGTTTATCCACAACTTCCCTGGTGCCGTCGTGATCGTCTCGCATGATCGCTATCTGCTGGACGAGGTGGTCACGCAGATCGCGGAGCTGGAAAACGGCACGTTGACAATCTACGCGGGCAATTACACCGCTTATACCAACGAGCGCGAACTGCGCCGTCTTCGCCAGGCACAAATGTATAT
>JAIOHN010000033.1 GCA_019912985.1 Anaerolineae bacterium
CTTATGGGTTGGCCGAGTGGCAAAAAACTGAAGACGCTGGAGAAGAGTAGCCGATGTCCGAATTTGTCACTGTTGGCACCACCGATGAGCTTCAACCCGGCGAGAATTTTGTCGTAGAAATTGGATCGCAGTGGGTCGCTGTGTTCAACGTCGATGGGCAGTTTTATGCCATCCGCGATGTGTGTACGCATGATGATGGCCCGCTGGCCGATGGTACGCTGTTCGGCTGCGAGATCGAGTGTCCGCGCCACGGCGCACGTTTTGATGTGCGCACAGGTGAAGTTACCGCGCCGCCCGCACTGCTGCCTGTCCCCACCTATAAGGTGCGCATTGAAGGCGACGAAATCCAGGTTGAAGTAAAGTAACTTCAGATTACCTACAGCCCGTGATATGTTGGATGCGGGCTTTATTTTGAGGAAAGATTATGCAGGCGTTATTAGACGCACTGGCAGAGCAATCCACGCTGGTTTTTGGGCATCGGGGCGCAAGTGCTTATGCACCCATGAACACGATTCCAGCCTTCGAGCTGGCGTTAAAACAGGGTGCAGACGGTATTGAGCTGGATGTGCATCGCTCACTGGATGGACATGCGGTAATCATCCATGATTTTACCGTGGACCACACCACCGATGGCAGCGGCATTATCACTGAAAAAACGCTGGAGCAGATCAAGTCGCTGGATGCGGGGCGCTGGTTCTCTGACTCTTATCGCGGCCTCCAGATTCCGACGCTCAATGAAGTGTTTGAGGCGGTCGGTCACAAGCTTTTCATCAATATTGAGATTAAATCCGAATCACAGATCACGGATGGTGTGGAGCAGGTGACAGCGGATGTTATCGCTCAGCACAATATGCAGCAGCGCGTGATTGTCTCGTCGTTCAACCCACTGACCTTGAGTCGTTTCCGTGCCATTATGCCGGATGTACCGATTGGCTTTTTGTATGCGCCAGGGTCGGTGGTGGATACCCATGCAGTGATGCGCCAGCTTGATTTGGCATACGAAGCCGAGCACCCACATCACTCCATGATTGACGAGGCGTTTATGCAGCAGGCACGCAGTTATGGACGTTATGTGAATACCTGGACGGTGAACGAGCCGGAGCGCGCGCTGGTGCTGCGTGATCTGGGGGTAAATGCCATCATCACCGATAAGCCTGACGTGATGCTCACTGCTCTGCGGCCAACCAACAAATGACATCCTGGTGGTGGCGGCTCGTCCGTTTTGGATTCCGCCTGCTTTATAATGAACTGGCTTTCACCTACGATTGGGTCAGTTTTGTGGTGTCGTTAGGCGCATGGCGCTGCTGGCAGCGGGCTGCGCTCAAGCATCTGCCGGTTGATGCTGGCGATGGGCGAGTGCTGGAACTGGCTCACGGTACGGGCAATCTTCAACTGGATCTGTATGCAAGCGGTTATCGAGCGGTCGGCTACGATCTTTCGCCCTACATGGGGCAGATTGCACAGCGAAAGTTACATCGTCGTGGACTGCCGGCTCGGCTGGCACGGGGGCAAGCTCAGACATTGCCGTTTGGGGCAGAGCAGTTCGCAGCGGTAATCAGCACCTTTCCCACGGATTTTATCCTGGCACCGGAAACGCTGCGCGAGGTATACCGGGTTCTGCAACCGGGAGGCTGGTTCGTTATTGTGCCGAATGGGATGTTTACCAGCGGCAGCAAGACCGAAGCCGCGTTGGAGTGGCTTTATCGCGTGACCGGCCAGCGTGAAGATTCAACATTTGATCTGGCGGCCTTCTTTAGCGAATACGGTTTTGCGGCGACAAGTGCTCAGGAGCACTGTCCGCGCAGTGTTGCACAGGTCATTATGGCGCGAAAAAGGACTGGTATTTGAATTTTCGCCATGCTATAATGCGCACATTCCATGGTGGCTGTAGCTCAGTTGGTTAGAGCGTCTGGTTGTGGCCCAGAAGGCCGTGGGTTCAAGTCCCATCAGCCACCCCATTGAAGCTAAAAAACGGCCTGATCAGGCCGTTTTTGTTTACCGATAGCGGCGTAATTTTACCTTCTTGCGGCGCATTTTCACGCGCAGTCCCACCAATCCGGGCAGACTAATACGCGGCTCCACCGGAGCCTGCTCGATTTCCGGCAGTGATTCCTCGATTTTTACCGCGGCGATTTCTTGAGTCTCGCTTGGCCGTGGGACGTTAAATATCTCCCAGATACTGACCTGATCGGTATCCAGCTTGGCCGATTCCTGTGTCGATTTTTTGGCTTCTTCTTCCGCAGGTTCCTCGGGCGCAGCTTCCGCTGTCACTGGCTCAGCAGGTGGCTTTTCTTCCTCGTTCGCAGGTGATGTCTCTTCCACCACCGGGATAGGCGGTTCTTCCTCTGCCGTTGGTGCTTCGGCTTCTTCCTGATCTGCCTGCGCAATTTCGGATGCTGTCTCTACAGCATCGAGCTTGCGGGTTGGCGCATCCTGCGCTTCCACTTCGGGTGTGGCTGGAGGCTCATCCATAATTGGGACGGGCGGTGGTTTGAAGCGCTCGTTTTCATCCATTGCCACAGGCGGTGGGGACTCCTCGGGTTTCGCCGGTTCCGCCGCTTCCTTCATTTCAACTGGTGGCATTTCCACTGGCATGTCTACATCGTGCAGCGGCTCGATGGGGACAGCATCTTCACTCTGGTTAACCGGCGGTTCAGTCTCCAGTGTGGGTGCTTCGACTCCCGCATCCTCTGTGGGTTCGGCTTCGAGTTCTGCCTGTACC
>JAIOHN010000342.1 GCA_019912985.1 Anaerolineae bacterium
GTTCTTAATCGGATCGTCGATAATGCCGTAATGAAAGCCCATGCCGACAATGCCACCGCCAACTCCCGCGCTGCGATACACCCCGCGCTTGCCCACCACCTCGAAGATGTCGGAGTTACGCAGGTAGGAACCATCGGCAATCGTGCGCACATTCCGGCCAAAGAGCTGCGTCTCTGGAAACAACTCTCGATATTCCAGGCTGTCAATAATGCGCTGGACATCGCGGTTCATTCGACTTGCCAGATCGGCGCTGTAGCTGTTGGCGATAATCTCCGAGTCGGGCATCTTGCCCAGGATATAGGCGGGCAATCGCCGTGAGACGATTTCAGACTTCCCATGCCGGGGTGGCATGAAGAGCATCAGGTTTTCAATGTCACGTGCGATGAAGCGGTCCAGGTAATTGCAGATCAGCCTGTGATGCCAGTTAACCTGGTAGTCCGGCTTGGTGTAGCGGATGAAGTCCAGTAATGTGCGTCGGCCAAGCTCAATCCTGACCTGTTTCTTCATCTCCGTCTTCGAGATGGTCTGCAAGAGTTCTGAGTTGTTCAAGGGACATCTCGCTCAGGTCTATACTGATGGGGATAGGCTTGCCGTCCGCGCCGCTGTGCTCAAAGCGGGATTTGTCGCCCCACTCATCATAATGCCGCCGTTTGAGGTATTCCAAAGCCGCGCGCCAATCGCCAGCCCGCCGGGTCACTGTCTTGCGCTCAGTGACACGAACATACTCGTAGGGCTTACCGGTCTTGCGATCAATCCGCGTTTCGGTGAAGGTGTCCTTCATCGTAGAGGTTTCGTTGTACGGCTTCATTGCCAGGAAGATCGCTTCTACAGCCGTGACCTTCGCGGTGTCTTGCGCGCGCGTGACTGCCTCCACAAACTCTACAAAGCGCTTTTTATCAGCCTCATCCTCTGGCATGTGCTCATGATCGCGCTCTTCCAAAATAGCATTCCCAATGGACTGCCATTTATAAAAGGTGCTTTCGCCAACTCCGGCATAGGTGCAAGCGTCTTTGATCGTTGCGCCGGTCTTAATGACCTTTATAAGCTTGTTTTGAATGGTTTTTGTAAGCTTTGTAGGCCGAGCCATCTACCTATTCACATTCCTTCACTTTGACTTTCTTGGTATACGCCAGCACATCACCATTGCTCAGGGTCGCCAGCGATTTCACGCAGTAGGTCGCCCCTACCGTGCCACCGGAAACCTGCGCCAGCGTCTTTTTGCCGCTGTAGCTATCCGCAACCAGAGTCAGTGCGGAATCATCGCCGCCAATTTCGGTATCGGTCGCAGAGATGGTATTGCTACCAAGTCGGTTCGACCAGAAAAACTCCAAGGTGGTGATTTCATCCGGGTCTTTATTGAAGATGACCGGGTCTACAAGGTCAGTCATTGACACGCCTTTCCTGATATGGCACCACCACGGCCCGACTGCGCTCTGGCACATCCACCCACTGTTCACGCCCTGGCACGAAGACCTGACTGGAACGTGCGGGAACGACAATAAACACGGTGCCTACGGCCAATCCCGCAATCACTGCCGGGACGGACGTAGCTAAGCCAAGCAATGCTTCACCTGGGATCACCGCCACACTGCCCAGCACCACCGTCGGCGCAGTCGTCATCAACCCAAGGGCTACGGCGTCCGGCGTAATGACCAGGTCGCTGATTAGCACGGTGGGATTGACAGTATCCAGGCCAATTTGTGCCGCATCTGGCGCGATACTGAGGCTGCCCAGGATAACAACAGGGTCCGCAGTTGCAAGGCCGATGCCAGTCGCTTCTGGCGACAAAACAAGGCCACCCAGAATAACAGTGGGACTTGCGGTGCTGAAGCCAAGTAATGCAGCCGCGGGTGAAATGCTGACATCCCCACCGGCTTGCACTGTGGGGTTCACGACATCCAGCGCCAGCACCACTTCAGCGGGGGTTACGACCAGACTACCAAACAACACCGCCGGATCGGCGGTACTTAAGCCATAATCAGCGGTCTCTGGACTGAGTACCAACTCACCCAGGATCACTACGGGGTCAGTCGTGCTGAAGCCCGCCATGGTTTCATTTGGCGTAAGTGTAAGGCTGCTGAGTACCACACCTGGATTACTGGTGCTTAGTCCCAGCATGGTTGCAGCCGGTGTTACCACCACGCTGCTGCCTGCCTGGACAGTCGGATTGGCAGTTGCCAGTCCAAGGAACGCCGCTGTGGGTGTCAGGGTCAAATCACCCAGAATGACATCTGGATTGACGGTACTCACCCCAACAGACGTGGTCGCTGGTGTGAGGGTTAACCCACTCAGAATGACGGTTGGATCAACGGCGCTTAAGTCCAGCGTGGCCGCATCAGGCGTCACGACCAAGGCACTGATGATTACAGTGGGATTGACTGTTGCCAGCCCGAGTGTGGCCGCTGCTGGTGTGACAATCAGATCGCCGATGGCAACGGTCGGGTTCGCAGTTGCCAGTCCAAGATTGGCCGTTGCGGGTGAAACTGCGACTTCCAGCACCACAGCGCTGGGGTTTACTGCTGTGGAGTAGGTCAGCGTCCCACCGGTTGACCAGTGATTACCATTCCCACTGACATCATTGGCATCGGCTTGAAGCGGCCAGTCCCCATAGAGACTGCCAGTGTTCACAGCGCGCGGTGCCACCCGCTCAGCTGCGATTTGCGTGGTATTCAGCGCCGTGGACCAGGCCCGTGCATACGCCATGCGCCCCGCCCACCGAGACAGGTTCGCAGAGGTCGCTGCGCCCAATTCCAGACGGGTAGCAGCGGCGCGACTGGCGATACTGGCGGAAATCGACGCATCGGAAACTGCATTCAGATACAGCGTGAGCGTGTTGCCACTGCGAACAATCGTCAGGTGATACCAGGTACTGAGTGATAAATCTGTACCCGTATCATCTGTAAAGGTCCCTGCCCCACCAGATGTGCGTCCCACTTCGGCAATGGTGCCCGTGGAACCAACACCGCCAAAGTCGGCGTTGCCACTGGAATTGTCATTGGCGCTGTAGAAATTGGCATAGGTATTAAGGTCTGACTCCAGATACACCCAGGCCATAAAGGTGTAATTGGCATTGTAGTTGAGCAGGCCAGTGGTCCGAAGAAGTCGATCCGCTGCCGCGTCAAACTGGACCGACATAAGACCCTCCTAGAAGATGTTACGCAGCTTCCTGAGCCAATAGCCCCAAATTTTGCAGAGTCAGGTCCTGGCCGCTCGATACCGTGCGGTCACTGCTCAGGTCCCACCAGCAAATCACCTGACGATTGCCCACCGTGCCTTCATCAGTCAGCAGCACCGCATAGCGCGCGCCATTGCCGGACGCAGGCAGATTGCCACCGCTGGCCGTCCAGGTGACATCTTTGATGTACAGTTCGGCTTCATCGTCGGTGTCATCTTCGGTGAGGGTGTCGAAATCGGTGGAATTCGGGTTCAGCTGATAGCCGCCGGTCGTGTAGCCGTTGCCGTTGGCAATCTCCGTTAGTTCGCTGAGGGTATTGATGTCCACCGTCGGCGCGGTCGCAGACGTCACCAATGCCACATAGAAGTTGGTGGGCCTGGTGGCACCACGAAACCCCCAATCCATCAGCAGATACTTACCGCGATTGGTAAATGAAGCCATGTCTATTCTCCTGAAACGCAACAGTGGGAATCAAAAGCGCCCTGGCGAGAGCCAGAGCGCAGGTCTTTAAGACTTGTGTTCTACAATAAGGATATTTTTTTTCGCGCTTTTTGTCAAGTTTGTGTTACGTTTCACTTCATTCTTCTCACTGTCCACGTGGACAGTTACAACAGCGCACGCAGCACCCGACTGGCATCGTCCAGAATTTCAACCACATCACGGCGCTTCAATCCGGCGCGCTTGGCAATCCAATCATAGCGCGCTGTGCCACCCAGCGCACGCTTTGGACGGTCCCGCTCCATCGGGTAGTCTCGCGGCTGCTTGGCAATCCGCTCCAGATGGAGTACCCGCTCATGCAGTGGGTTCAACTGCCGGGCCGGTGGTTTGTTCACCCGAGTCAAGGCGACGACCTCTGGCGTGCGCGTTGCCAGACAGATCCACACCTTACCCGCTTCCGTGTCTTTTGGCCGTGCTCTTACCGTGATTGTTGAGAACATAGTCTTTGGGGTGAGGTACGGTCTAGTTTGGACACATAAGCGGGTTGCCCCGCTGGATTCCGTACCTCACACTTCGATTGTCTCACGCCAAAGGGGAGCATTTGCGGAATTTAGCGCAAGGTTTCCCGCAGGTTGTAGACAGCCACCCGCCAGCCGTAGCGACGGCGGTCATCGAAGAACTGCTGAATGGCATTGCGCTGATACTGTACCAGCCAGACACTTGAGAAGAGCGCATTGTCCAGTGGTTTGACGTAGGTGCGCTTCCTGAGCAGTTTACGAATGAGGGTCATCGCTATTCCCCAATCTCGTAATCCTTGACCACCATGCCCACGCTTTCATCCCCACGGACATGCGCCGGTATCCAGAAGGTGCCGGTATATTTGCCGAACAGCGGCGCTTCGTCGGTGTAATGCGCGAAGTGACCGCGCACGATATGCAGGCGCTTGGGATCACTTGGGGAGTCATCGCCTTCCCGATCCGGGTAGACCTTGCGCGTCGTGTTGACCTTCAGGACTTTGTAAGTGTCCAGCGGGACGCGGTGCTTTTCGCTGAGTTGCTTGATCCGTGGCGACGGCTCGTAATCGACTAGTTCAACGTTTTTGCAATTGAGGAATTGAAGGGACATGAGTGCAGGGTAAAGAATCCCTCGAAGATTTGTGTAAACGATGTCACCGCCTAGATATATGTACCAATCTGGATCATCAACATCGAGAATTGTGCCGTCTCTCGTAAGTACAAAATCGCCACTATATAACAATTCCGGCCTATCATTGTCCAATTGTCCATAAATACGAAATTCACATAATATATTGTTTGATTCGGAGTCATCGGGATTAGGGTTATCATATTCATCGGGCAACATATACAACTCAATACCATAACTGACATTTCTAAACCCAATCCCATCATGTACTTCAATATCTCTGAATTCTATCCACGTCGCGTGATATGGTGGAAATAAATTTGACAACCCCCACTGAGAAGGATACTCAATATAGTAATAGTCCCATCCAAAATCCTGAACATCAAGAAGGTCGGAATAAATGTGCGTCCAGACATTATTGGCTCGGATAATCGCTTTGGGTGGTAAGTTGAAGAACATAATCCCTTGATACTCTGGCTCATGTTCTATGTATCCCTCAATATAAAGAGCCATTAGCCTTTTATATTGTGTGTGAT
>JAIOHN010000343.1 GCA_019912985.1 Anaerolineae bacterium
GGAAAAAGCTGCGCTGAAAGCCCGTGGCGTTGAAAATGTAATGTCCGTCAACGAAGCAAAACCACTGGCGCGCATTTTCTTTATGGCAGCTGGCTCGCTGTCCAACCTGGTCACTGCGATTATCCTGTTTACGTTGATTGCGCTTTCAGGTCTGCCCACGATTATCGGAGGCAGTGTCGGGGTTGCGAACCTGTCGCCAGACAGCCCACTTGCCAACAGCGGCCTTCAAAAAGGCGATTTGATCGAAACGGTCAACGGGGGGCACTTTCAGGACAGCACTGAGTTTTTTGAGCAGCTTCAGGCACTGAATGGTGAAACTATTGAACTCACCGTGCAGCGCGGACCGGAAGCGGAGGTCGTGCCGCTTACTTTCGACCTGAACCTGAACCCTGGCACCGCTGAAAATATTGAACCCTACGTATTTATCTCCAATGTGGTCGCTGATTCGCCAGCGAGCGAAGCCGGTATCGAACCCGGCGATGTGGTGGCTGCTTTCAATGGTGAGCCTTTTGGTGCTTATGAAGAGCTGGCTGACCGCACACAGGAAAATGCTGGTAAAGAAATAACTTTGACACTCATGCGTGATGGCGAGACCCATGATGTGCAATTGACACCTCGGGTCAACCCACCGGCGGGGCAAGGTGCAATTGGCATTGTGATTGAACCGGCGTATGAGAACGCTCAGAATGGCATCGTCTATGTCGAAGGTGGCAGCCAGCAGGCATTGGTGCCCCTGCCATTTGGTGAGGCGGTGCGCTATGGATTTGACCGGATCGGCTTCTTCCTTGAGTCGCTGGTGCGCCTGCCTGTTGAATTAATCGGTGGGATGGCTAACCCGGAAGACGCGCGCTTAATCAGCCCGTTGGGCATCAGCCAGATCGGTGCGGTGTTTCTGCAACGCAGCATTGAGCAGAACCAGCCGGTTATTATCTTGGAATTCATCGCTGTGATCAGTGTCGCGCTTGGCATCACCAACCTGCTGCCACTGCCGATGCTGGATGGCGGTCGCATTCTGTTTGTGCTTATCGAAATTATCCGCGGGCGTCCTATTTCGCCCGAACGAGAGGGAATGGTTCATTTAATTGGGATGGCACTGCTGCTTTCATTGATTGTCATCACCTTTTTGAATGACATCATTAACCCCGTAACTAACCTGCTTCCATAAGTTTGTGAGGATGATATGACAGAGTATCATGACAATCTTGAGGATAACGATTTTCAGGAGCGTCCTGACCTTGATACCACGCTGCAAGCACTGAAAGACAGCGAAAATAAAGACACACTTGAAGCGAAGCTGTTCTACGGCCTTTCTGACCTCTCGGTGGAGGACCTTGAACAGGTGCGGTCTGTCTGGCAGAGTCTGGAGCTGGAACACCGGCGCAAGTTGATGCAGCGCTTGATTGATGTTGCCGAAACCAATGTCGATCTTGATTACCGCACTTTCTGCTTGCTGACCTTTGAAGACCGAGATTCCGAAGTCCGCGAGGCTGCGATCGAAGTCTTGTGGGAAGATGAATCGACGCAAGTAATGGATAAACTCATTGAGATGGCACAGTGGGACGAATCAATCCAGGTTCGTGCTGCCGCGGCCAGCGCCCTGGGAAATTTTGTCCTGATGGGCGAGTTGGGTGAGCTTCCCAGTCAACAGAC
>JAIOHN010000344.1 GCA_019912985.1 Anaerolineae bacterium
ATCCGGATGATGAGGCCCCGATCGTACTGGGTGTGGGCGGAACACACGCCTTTCTTGCGTGCCGCCCGATATGCAATGTTCTGGTCGAGAATCCGCTGCAGCTCGTTCCGGAATCCAAGCGGCAGCAACTTTTCTGCGAGCGATTTCATCTTCTGCTCCTTTCTTCTAGTGAATGATCGGGAAGGCGTCGGCCATCTGGTTCGAGACAGGCAGCGTGTTCTCCTCGGTGTCGTGCTCGACGGGGGGTTGGTCAAAGCGGTACAGCATGGACACGGTGTTCTTAGTTGCTCCTCAAAGTCGGTTGATCGGTAACTTTCGGGCCGGCGGTCGGTCGCGCCGGCAATAGGCAAAAGGCCTCCCTCCGCGCGCGAGCCTGCGCACGGAAGTCTTCACTTCGGTTCGGTGGGAAATGGCGGGGTGGTTAGAAATGTCTTACGGTTGGCGCACACATCGCCCATTTCTAAGCAATGCGGCAGCGACAACGCGATCACATCGCGCGCCGCCCGAATCGGCTGCCCGAACGCTCGCAGCGTCGGTACAGGTCGCCATCACATGGCGGGGAGCACCCCCAAAAGAAGGAACCCCCGGGGAATATTTCACCCCCGATCCGTCCGTCCACGGCCACCTCACAGGCGCCGCGGGTTGGCTGCTGCGCAAATCACATTCGCGCCAGGCTTCAAATCTCGTGTCGAAGCCCACAACCACATTCATGGAATCGCCCCTTGCCCACCTGGGATTTACAGCTCCTGCCAACGGAGCCACCGGGTGCTCTTTAGGTGAGCGCCAGAATCCCTCATGGATTCCCAGCCTCACCGGCGTCCTGTTAGGACACCGAGCGTGCGATTCCTTCAATTTGATTGCCAGGAGCAGATGTGTGTTCGTTCCGGACCGCCGGCCCGCGCACGCATGACAACTCTGGCTATGGATGTCCCCACGATACCGTCTGCGGGGTGTGACGAGCGCGAAGCTCGTCTTGGAGGAAAGGGCACTAGGCCCATCCGTGTCGGCCAACAAAGGCCGGAGATTCACACCGATGACTTCTCGGTGGAGTTCCAGGGGCTCGCCTGAATTATGTGAGAGCCTGATCCCCATCCTGCAGGGACTGACGCGGTTCCTCTCACGCTTCCACGTTCGCCAGCACGGCGAAAAACCTGCTGTGTTCTTTGCATGCATCGAATACTTCTCGACGCAGGCGAATTATTTTCAGAAATGCGCATGCATGTCAACCCTCTTTTTTCCGGACAGTCAATACACTGGATTATCACCGTCCGAAAATTGCACCAAGTTAATAAAACAAAAAAGAAATCGATGTATGTCACCGTCCGGGCCGGTGTACACACCGAGTCGATTTGATGTAACACCCATGCCAACACCACCGGCAAACAAGCCCCAGTCTCTTTGATTGCAATGATCAGGATCCAGGTACGCCTTCTTATTTCTCTCTCAATTGCCGAGTTTTGATCTCCTTTCGACAGTTCGTGCCGCCCGCGGCACGCCGGCGGCACGCCCGCGGCACAAATAGCGATCTAATCTCAGATCAAAGCGAATCCGTGCCGCAGGCGGCACGCCCGCGGCACGG
>JAIOHN010000345.1 GCA_019912985.1 Anaerolineae bacterium
ACATTATTGATATTGAGAAAATCTGCCGCGCGCCGATAGGAGGCAATGTCTTTCTCGGTTAGTTCAAAGCGCACACGTGCCGGATAAGCATAACCACCGGCAATGTCGTTGACTGGCAACGCGATGCATGTGGTTTCGCTGTATTCAGTCGCAATGGCTTCACACAGATCGGTTGTAAATGTGGCAATGCCACACTGGCGTGGCAGATGATTACCAATAAATCCGATACGCTTGATCGGCGAATGCGTCTCGTTATTCTCAGACATACGCTAAAGTCTCACTCTCATAATGCCAATTCTGCAATGGTGCCTGGTTATTCCAGGCTGGATGAATTAAGCCTATTAGGTTTCGGGGTACTTGTTGTCCACGTAATGGCTAAACCGAATCGCGAGGTGTTTCATGATGGAAACCTGGCAATCTAAGTTGAGTGGTTTCGAGATACATAAAATATCGGCCAGATCATTTTTCAGGTTGGCCTCTTCGCCGTCAAAAGCCGTTAAAATCACCAACGGGATTCGCGCCGTAAGGGGATTACACTGAATTTGCTTCAACAGGCTGTTATTTCTCCAAAGTGCTCTGATACTTATTAGGATAATATCAGGCATATCGACAGCCTGACTTTGCAGGAAGTGTTGCGCTTCCAGAACATCCTTTACTACCTTCAAGCGGCTCGGCACTTTATATTCTTTTAGGTATTCCTGGCTGAGCCGCACATCACCTGGATTATCCTCAACCATCAGCATCTCAATTACCTTATTCATGGAATTGGTTCTTTCAATGAATAGCTTGTCCATTGCTTATCAAGACATAGGAACCTTTGTGTTTTGCCTGCATTCAAGTTTCATATAGGCACTCAGCAACATAGGGCGGTCTGACCTGGAAGTAAGTACTCTTAGGCAACGGAAGGTGCTTTATCGGCAACCAGCGCTTCAATGGTAAGGATCATTGCTGCAATAGAGGCCGCACTCTCAACCGCGCTGCGTGTGACCCTGGCTGGGTCGGGTATTCCAGCAGCAATCATGTCGACATACTCCCCCGTCATCACGTTGTAGCCGATCCGCGAGTTCTTCTTATCCTTCTGCATCCGACGCACATTGGCGATAATCACGGCCCCTTCCAGTCCCGCGTTTTCGACCAGTCGATGCATCGGAACTTCGAGTGCATGCCGCACGACATTGACTCCGGTATTGATGTCAGCATCGTCGAATTTGAGATCAACCAGTGCGGCCATCGAATTGATGAGTGTTACACCCCCGCCAGGTACAATCCCACCTGCAATCGCTGACCGAGTTGCATTCAGCGCATCCTCAACACGATGTTTCTTTTCTTTAAGCTCAGTTTCAGTCGCGGCTCCCACCTTGATAACGGCCACGCCACCGCTGAGTTTTGCCAGACGTTCCTGGAGTTTCTCGCGGTCATAATCGCTGGTACTCGAGTCAATTTCACGCTGGATCGACTGAATGTGCCCGTTGATGGCGATTGATTCACCGGCACCACCAATGATGGTTGTAAACGCTTTGGTGGCGACCACTTTGCCCGCGTGTCCGAGGTCCTCAAGCGTCGTCGTTTCCAGTTTGCGTCCAACTTCTGCACTGATGACCGTCCCGCCGGTCAGAATAGCGATATCGTTCAGCACAGCCTTACGCCGATCCCCAAAACCGGGAGCCTTCACCGCCAGCAGTTTCACGTTGCCGCGCAACATATTCAATACCAATGTCGCCAGTGCCTGTCCATCAACATCCTCGGCGATGATCACCATCTCACGCTTGCCAGCCTGGACCATCTGCTCCAAAAGCGGCATGATATCCTGGGCAAGACTGATTTTCTTGTCGCAGATGAGGATATAGGGTTCGTCGAGTACGGCTTCCATCACTTCATAGTTCGTGACGAAGTAGGGGCTAATATAACCCCGATCAAACTGCATCCCTTCAACATATTCAGTCTCGAAATTCATGCTGTTGCTGTCTTCAACAGTGATAACCCCGTCCTTACCCGTTTTATCCATAACTGTGGCAATCAGTTCACCAATTTCCGCATCCTGAGCAGAGACACTGGCGACCTGAGCAATCGTAGCGCGCGTGTTAACGGGTGTAGACTGTTCCAGGATGTGATCGGAGATGGCTTCCACCGCCGCCATAATACCCTTCTTCAGCAGCATCGCATTGGCACCTGCTGCCAGGTTCCGCATCCCTTCATGAACCATTGCCTGGGCCAGAACCGTTGCCGTGGTCGTGCCATCACCCGCGACGTCGTTGGTCTTACTGGCGGCCTCTTTCAAAAGCTGCGCGCCCATATTCTGGAATGCGTCGGGTAATGCAATGTCGTTGGCAACGGTGACACCATCGTGGGTAATGGTTGGAATCCCAAAGCTGTTATCAATGGCGACATTACGCCCCTTCGGTCCCAGCGTGATCGCAACCGCGTTGGCAACCTTGTCGATACCACACAGCAGTTGTAGACGAGCTTCATGTTCATAAACGATTTGCTTTGGCATAACTCTTCTTTTCCTCTCAGCGGCAGTCACAAGGGCAGATTTACTCTATGCTTCTTCATTTATGAATAGTTATTCCATTCTCTTAACGCGCGTGCCCGTCGCTGTTGTTCACGCCGCATCTGCCGATGATGTGACCAGATAGGTGGATTGTCAGGATCATATGGATGTGATTCATAGTTGGACTTCATTCTCACTTGGCTTCTATTACTTTGCGCCCGTTACTTTCAGTCGACACAGTAATCGGTAAGTTACCCAACAATAAAGTAGGGCTGATGCCTTGTTCAGTGATGACAACCTTCGTGTTGTCCCGCAAAGCATTTTCGACCATCTCTAGTTGTTTGAGTGCCTGGGCGTTACCGATAAAGTACCGTTCAGCAGCTTCGTTGACTAACCGTATGGCTTCGGCCTTACCCTGGGCTACTTGAATTACCGCTTCACGCTCGCCTTCAGCCCGCTGTATGATCGCTAGTTTTTGCTGTTGGGCAGCTTCGAATTCGCCTGTTGCTAGCAGTTTCATAGAGCGCCGCTCTTGCTCAGCTGTCTTCTGTTTATGCATGGCTTTCTTGATATCTTCAGGTGGATCGATCAGTCGGATTTCTACTTTGCTTACGGTCAATCCCCATTCGACGGCGAAAGCATTCAGGATCCGCTGTAGATTGTTGGCGATTTTCTCGCGGGCCACGAGGCTCTCATCCAATGACAATTCACCAAACTCCTGGCGCAGGTTCGTCATCGCTAACTGGATGACTGCGCGTTTCCAATCGTCGATGTTATAGAATGTTCGCTTGATTCCTTCTTCATCTGCCGTAGGGCGTACCCACATCACACCATCAACTGTAATTTCAACATTGTCTTTGGTAATCACGGGTTGTGGATCAATATCCATTGTGTGCTCGCGGATATCTCGGACACGCGTGATATGCACGATTGGGACTTGAAATCCGAACCCTGGCATCACAAATTTGTTGTATTTCCCCAGTGTTTCTTGGATACCCCGCTCGTAAGGTCTTAAGATATAGATGGGACCCCATATTATTCTCACTGCCTTTTCCTTTCAGACATTGAATTTGCTCTCTTATTGGATGTTGGTCTGTTGGGTAAATGCCAATGCCCTAAATGACCAAAATAGACTAACAACAGCGACGATAATAAGTTAAGTTCATGCTACCTGGAATATTAACGATATCATTTGTATACGTTCCAGCAGGTGATTTTAGAAATGTAGATCGCCACTGTTGATGAGTCTTCGATTTTTACCTATAGTTCCGCACTAATC
>JAIOHN010000346.1 GCA_019912985.1 Anaerolineae bacterium
CTCATGGGCAGGCAGGCTCAGCCGATAGCGATTGTCCTCCGGGCCAACACGACGCATGCAGTCCAGAATCACACCTTCCTGCACCAGCAGGATGTTACTGCGTCGCTCCATCGGTTCGACAATAATCGTGACATCACCCTGCGGGCCTTCAACATCAATCTGAATGACCCGCTCCCAGGGAGGTTGACTCACATGCGTGACAATACCACCTTCCACATAACGTCGGAACAGCAGGCCGACCATTTTTGGCTGTGACAGTCCACGGCGTAACTTATCCTCCACCAGATGCAAACGCGGCACTTGAAGGTCAGCGCTCATATAAAGATAACGCCGCTGGTGGTTAGCATAAATCTCCAGGCCAATGCCGGTTTCATCGACATCAATGGCGTCCTGGACTCGGCCACCTACAATGACATCGAGAAATTCATCAACCAGGGCGGAGATTGTGAAAGCATCAAGGTACATCGCATTCGCTACTTTGCGTCTGGAGACAGGAGATAGGCAATAATATCACCCAGTTCATCTTCAGACAAACGTGTAGCATAATCATGAGGCATGACTCCGCCAAATCCCTGAACCTCATAGGCGTAAGGGTAGATGATGGACTCATAGATATAAGCGGCGGCAGTCAGCGGTGGACGCCGTTCAGCGGCGCGCTCAGCGACACCCTCAAATGAGGGGGCGATATGGTTCGCCACACCTGCACGGTGACATGCTGCACAGTCATAGGTTACTACCAGTGCGTCACCATTTTCAGGATGCGCATCCGCCAACAGCGGTTCAACTTTATCCAGATATGTCTCGCTGGTAAGGACCTCAGCAGGCTGATTGGTCGTTACCGGTTCGCTGGATTGAACAAACAATACCACGAAGATTGCAGCGACGATCAACAGCATCGCCAGGACAACGTAAACCGGCCAGCGGGTTGCAGCGGCGGTTTTTGTACTCAAAATTCACCTGCTTATAGAAGAATATCAATCATCATGATGAGGAACAAAAAGGCCAGATAACTGGTCGTGTATTTGTACGTACTGCGGGCCACTGACTTGGTCGCCACACGGATAAGTCGGATGGACATCACAATCAGGCCCAGGCCCAACACAATCGCTACCACCATATATATGGCACCGAGCATATGCATTGGCCCGGGCAGCAGCGTAATCACAAACAACAAGACGGAGTACAGAAGGATCTGCTTGCGGGTCATTGCTTCACCACGCGCAACCGGCATCATTGGCACACCGGCTTTGGCGTAATCTGTGTTGACCAGCAACGCAAGCGCCCAGCTGTGGGGTGGTGTCCAGTAAAAGACGATGGCAAACAGAATCCATGCTTCGATGGAGAGTGTCCCCGTCACAGCGGCCCAACCTACCAGCACCGGCATAGCCCCTGCCCCACCGCCGATCACGATGTTGAGGGCCGTGTTCCGCTTCAAAAGGACCGTATAAACAACCACATAGTAGATTGCCCCCACGAATGCCAGAAACGCAGACAGCCAGTTGACCCATAGCCCCAGCACCAGCACGGACAGCACCACAAGGCTCACCCCAAAAACTAGCGCATTAACAGGTGCAACACGGCCCGAAGGAATTGGACGTCGTGAGGTGCGCGACATCTTCGCATCCATATCGCGATCAATGTACTGGTTGATTGCGCTGGAACCAGCAGCAGCAAGCGCACCACCGACGAGAGTCGGGATCAAAACTTGTACTTTAGGCACGCCGGCGGCGGCGATCACCATTGCGGTGAGTGTCGTAAACAGCAGCAGTAGGACAATACGTAGCTTGGTGAGTTCGAGATAGTTACGGAACGTTGATGTCAATTCAACACGGCTTCTGATTGTGGTTTCCATTCCATTTCATCTTGTTGTTTGGCGTTCCCGCGATTACAAAGATACTCGATCGTACACAATACAATAAGTAAGGCCCAGGTTGTAGCCGCCAGTCCTACATGCGCCGCACCCCATATTGAAGCAGCGCTGGTCAGAACAAATAAGGCACCGACACCCGCCTGTACCAGGTAGGCAACCAGTGCAAAAACAGCAAGCCAGCGCATCGCTTTGCTTTGACGATTCTGCCAAACCTGCCAGAGCAGCAGCACAAGCGCGATACCAAGCGCCAGCACGGAAAAGCGATGGAACATATGGATGAGAGCAAGCTGACCATGATTTACAGGGACAATCTCACCATGACATAACGGCCAGTCGGGGCAAACCAGGGTTGCACCGCTGCCTCTCACAAGCGCGCCGGTCAGAATAATGACCAGAGAGAGCGCAGCCGTGATGTACGCCATCGACGTGACGCTGTCAGGCCGGTAGTATCGCACTGGCTGATAACGCCCGGCAACATAACCCACCAGCAGCGCCGCTAGTAACAACATGGCTGTACCAAGATGCAGCGCAACCATTGTTGGGGGCAGTTCCAGAACGACAACCAGAGCGCCCAACGTACTTTGAACCATAAATAGGAGAGCCGCAACGACTACCGCTGCATAGCTGAGACGATTTCGACGCCACGCACGCCAACCGAGAATCAGCGTAGCCAAACCGAAAACGCCAATGGAAGCTGCAAACAAGCGATGCAGCCATTCAATCCATGCGGTTAGATTATCCAAGGGGGGAAAAATAGAACCGTTACAC
>JAIOHN010000347.1 GCA_019912985.1 Anaerolineae bacterium
GAATATAGTGTTTGTCCATCATGCCGTGGCCGCCGCACATATCACCATGGTCAGCCGTGTAGATCACCAACGTATTCTCAGTGAGCTGAAGTTCGTCCAGCACCGCCAGCACGCGACCAATCTGCGCATCCATCAGGGAGATTTCGCCCAAATAACGAGCCACAGTCGGTGCCCAGTTCTCCCACACCCAATCATCGACATGCCAGGTGCGCCGCTGCTGTTTTTGAATGTAAGGCTTGCCAATCAATGGGTCAGGGAAACTCGGCCAGGGTGAAATATCACGCGGGTTGTACATTGAGCAGTAGGGTTCGGGAACGATATTAGGGAGGTGCGGTTCGTAAGGGTCCCAACGAATGAAGAACGGTTGATCGCCCTGGCTAAACTGCTCAATTAAGCGGATCGTGTGACTCGCTTCCCATCCAAGCCGGGACTGGTCTGGTGTAATGTAAGGGTCTGGTTCGCCAACCCAACCCTGTAAATGAGGGCGAGGGGGTAAACCTTGTTCCGCACGCCATTTGAAATAGTCTTCCTCAGGAACATATTCATGAAAACCGTAATCAAAGGCGTTCTTTTGCGGATGAACGTGCCATTTGCCAACGTATCCCAGCTTGTAGTCGTTATCCCGCAGTGTCTGGCTAAAAGATGGTAGATTCTCTTTTGCGGGACGGGGTGCCTCCGACTCCCAGTTACAAATGGAGAGATGTCCTGATGTCCACTGGCCGTGTATGAGGCTATTGCGCGCGGGGATACACAAGGGTATGGGGCAGAAAGCGTGCGTAAAACTCATGCCCTCTGCCGCTAGCTGATCCAGATTCGGTGTCTGAACCAGCGGATGGCCGTTCGCCCCGACACAATCGTAACGATGTTGATCGGCGTGGATCAATACAATGTTGGGTCGCATGTGTTGTGATGAACCTTTCGCGTGATGCGTTCTGGAATCAGGCTCGAATGCCACCAGAAGTTAGTCCGGCGACATAATATCTCATTCCAAATGAAAAGAAGATGATCAGTGGGATGGTTGCGACAATGTAGGCTGCCATCTGTGGCCCCAGGTCCGTGACACCAATATCAGACGTGAATTGGGTAATCGCTACGGCAACAACCTGCTTGTGGGGGTCAGAAATCATGAGCAGGGGACGTATATACTGGTTGTAGGTTGCAACCAGCCGGATGATCGCAATGGTGATGATAATTGGCTTGGAAAGCGGAATGGCAATATGCCAGAACACCCTGAATTCTGATGCCCCGTCGATACGTGCGGCATCAAAGAAATCTTCCGGTAGGGTGGAGAAAAATGTGCGAAAGAGCAGCAAGGAGAAGACCTGTCCGCCTGCCATCCAGGGCAGGATAAGCGCCCAGAGGGTATTCAACAGGCCGATACTGCTGATCAACACAAACTCTGGAATGAGCATGAGGATGGGTGGCACCATCAACAGCATTAGAATGGCGGTGTATAAAATCTCCTTGCCGGGGAACTGGTGCCGCGCAAAGGCGTAACCAGCCAGACTGGCAAAGACAATATTCCCAAGTGTGGCGGTACCGGAGGATACGACTGAATTGAGAATTGGACGGCTGATGACCTGCCAGCCAAGCGCGAAATTTTCCCAGCGAACAGGGTTGGGCAATGACCAGAACCGACCATAAATCTGGCCGTTATCTTTCAGCGACAGAATAATCAGATAAATGATGGGAATAAAAATCAGGATTAGCAGAATCGTCAAAATGATGAAGATGATGAGTTGGTTTCGATTTGGGATCAGTTTCGCAATCATAAGTTCTGGTTACCTTATGCAGCTGCTTGTCGTCGGGAGCGATAGGTGAAGATGGTGCCAGACAAAATGATGATAAAGAGGACGATGCCGATCGCTGATGCCACGCCCAGCTTATCAAGCCGGGTAGCCATGAGATATAACTCCAGTGCGGGGGTATAGGTTGACGCGCCTGGGCCACCGCCTGTGGTGAGAAATACAAGCTCAAAGGTTTGTACAGTAGCAATGAAGGTGAGGATGACCAGCAGCCTGACCTGACCGAATAAAAGTGGCAGGTCGATGTACCAGAAGCGCTTGAGACCTGACGCGCCATCCACTTCCGAAGCATCAAAAATCTCTTCAGAGATCCCAATCAGGCCGCCATAGAATACCAGCAGGGCGAAAGGGTCTACCCAGGGAAAGCCGATGAAGAGAATGGCTATCAGGGCGACTGTTGCATCGCCGTACCAGACCCGCGTCCAGTTTTCTAACCCAAGGGCAATCAGAGTCTGATTGAGTAATCCAATCGTGGGTTCGTAAATGTTGTTCCACACCAGAATCTGCACGACCATCGGAAGCACGATTGGGACGATGAACAGAGTACGGAATACATAGCGTGCAATACCATGGCGCACGTGGAAGATGAGCTCAGCAACCAGCAGTGGGACTGTGACAATGCGGACGACACTGACCACCACAAGGATCACCGCATTCAAAAATCCAGTCCAGAAAAAGCGATCCTGTAGAAGATATCGGAAATTGTCCAGGCCTACCCACTCGGTGGTTGCGCCAGGATTCCAATCCGTAAAAGCGTGATATAAACCCGAGAAAGCGGGATAGTAGTTAAAAGTTGCAAGTAGAAGAATAGTCGGCAAGATGAACAAATAGGACAGGCGCGAACGCCAGATGCGGCGTAATAACTGGCGTGGGCCAGCCATACCTTCCTGCCAGAAGCGCTTCCCGCCTTCTGTATAGCGAATCGACCAACCAGCAGCGACAGTAGAAACAACCAGTAAACCAACCATGCCATAGACAGTCTGGTTACGACGTGCTTCTGTTGTCTGTGCGGCGGTGGCAGCCACCTGTTGATCCTGAAGCTGGCTGTGACCATCCGCAGTCGCGAAGGCGAGCATGTTTCCATCGGATGAGAGGGCCACATCCAGCAGTTCATCAGTTTGCTCAAATGTCTGAAGTAGCTGACCCTCGGCATCGAACAGTAGCGCTCGTCCAGCGTCAGTGCCTACGAGAATATTTTCACCGCCACGCGTGATTGCGATGCCCTGTACTGGCCTACCAACGGATACCTGCCAGAGCACGCTGCCATTGCCACCATGAACTAATGTCACACTGCCATCCATGGTTCCAACCGCAATACGCGCCCCATTTGCGGTCACCGCCAGATCAGCAATGGCATAGTCAAGGTAGGTTTCAAGCAGCGTCTGTCCACTGCGACTGTAAATAGTCAGTCTGCTGGCCTCTGTTCCTACAATCGCACGTGCATTATCGCCAGTACCGTAAATATCCAGCGCCTTCACATTCGTGCCGTCAGTATCCTGCCAGACTAAATTCCCTTCACCATC
>JAIOHN010000348.1 GCA_019912985.1 Anaerolineae bacterium
CTGGACCCCGAAACCATTACCACCATCATCAGCAATCGCAGCCTGCGCAGCGAGCATGTGGCGCAGATCACCTCGTTTGCCAGCGCTGGCTTCGGCGGTGTGCTGATTGATTATCGCGACCTGCCGCTTGAGCAGCGTGACAATTTCTCTGCCTTCATCACCACCCTGGGCGCAAGCCTGGACAGCCAGGGATTAATGCTCGGTGTGATTGTACCGGGTGCCGAAAACATCGCCGGAGCCTGGGAAACAGGTGCCTATGACTGGCAGGCGATTGGAAAAGCGGCGGACCTGGTACAGATCAATTTGCCCACCAACCCGCAGACTTATGCCCCCGGTGAGAATCAACTGGTCGAGGCCATGCTGCGCTGGGCGACCGGTCAGATCGACCGCAGCAAGGTGCTGCTCGGTCTATCGGCCCAATCCATCCGCGAGACAGCCGGGAACTTTGTCCCGGTCGGCTTTGCCGAAGCGTTGGCCGGGTTGGGTGATGTCGCCATCGAGGCCGATACCACCGAGGCCGGGACTATTCTCCCTGGTTCAGAAATTCGCGCCCAACTGGATGGCTTCCAGGCGGTCGCGGGCCGCGCACCAGAAATCCAGACCTCTTTTGTGGAATATCGCAATGAGAGCAGCGACACCGTTTCCAAAATGTGGCTGACCACAGGCGAAGCGCTTCGCTTCCGTATGGATCGCACACTGCCGTTTGCATTGGGTGGTGTGGCCTTCTCCGATTTGCTGGCCGCTGATCTCTCAGGTGATATTCTGTCTGCGATTTTGAATTACAAACTACAAATTCCGGCGGCACCGCTGGACCGTCAACTGGCGCTGCGCTGGCGCATTGAAGGTGCTGGTGGTTCTATCGCTGAGGAAACGACCAATCTTAACGAAAATCTGGTGGTGACCCTGGAAGCACCTGACGGCAATTACGCGGTGAATGTCGCAGTCGTTGATGGTGATGCCGAGGTGCCGCGCAGTGGGGCGGCAGTCGCCCTATTCGCGCCGACGCTCACGCCGACGCCCCTGCCCACGGCCACGCCCACCCCGCAGCCGACAGCCACGCCGCAGCCGGTCGCAGCAGTGGATACCGGCAGCAGTAGCAGCGCGCCTGCTGTTGCGCCGGGTTCGGGCAGTATTGCCCTGGGCGGCTTTGAGTATGGTGGTCATGTCACCAACACCGCCAGCGAGCGCGCGACAGCGGCCATGCGTCAGGCGGGTATGAACTGGATGAAAGTTCAGATCCGGCATGGCTCCGGCATGAGTCCAGGCGCGGCTTCCGCCGACATCCAGAACGCCAAGAGCCGTGGATTCAAAATCCTGCTGGCGGTCGTCGGGGATATTGGCGCATTAGGATCGAATTTTGACGGCTATGTTTCAGAATATGCCTCCTTCCTGGGCGGCGTGGCCTCGATGGGACCGGATGCGATTGAAGTCTGGAATGAGCCGAACCTCGACCGGGAATGGCCGCGCGGCCAGATCAGCGGCGCAGCCTACGCTCAGATGCTCCAGGCCTCTTATACCGCGATCAAAGGCGCAAACAGCAGCGTCATGGTCATCAGCGGCGCACCCGCACCGACCGGCGCAGAAGCCGCTTTCCCTGGTCAGGTTGTGAATGATGACAATTGGGTTCGCGATATGGTCAACGCAGGCGGCCTGCAATATATGGACTGCCTGGGCGCGCACTACAATGAAGGCGTTGTCTCGCCAAGTGCCCGCAGCGGCGACCCCCGCGACAACTACTACACCCGCTATTTCTTCGGCATGGTCGATACCTACTGGGGATTGGTGGGCGGTCAACGGCCTCTCTGCTTTACTGAGCTGGGCTATCTGACCTCATCCGGCTATCCACCCCTGCCGGCGTTCTTTGGTTGGGCCAGCGGTGTTTCGCTGGATCAGCACGCTGCATGGCTGGCAGAAGCCGCCGCACTGGCTTCGCAAAGCGGGCGTGTACGGCTCATGATCGTCTGGAATGTGGACTTTACCCTCTATGGGTCGGACCCGCAGGCCGGTTACGCCATGATTCGTGCAGACGGCAGTTGTCCCGCCTGTAATGCGTTCGCTGGCGCACGCTAGGTAATAAGGAGAATTTATGACAAGCACACAAACGATGCGACCGAGACCCCCGCGCCGCCGACAGATTCGCACTTTTGCGATTGTTTGGACGATTATCAGCGTCCTGATGGGTGCCTGCACCTTCTTCGCCATTTACGTGGCCTATGGCGTGATCAACAACCCGGTAAACAGTGTCACTGATACAAGCAGTGTGGCGCTGCCGGTGGCGACCACACCGGTTCAGGCAGCAGCCGTGCTGCCATCCAACACGCCCGCGCCAGCCCAGGCAACTGTCACACCGCAGCCCACGACGCCCACCGCCGAAGTCACTGGCGAGGCAGTCGCGGCGGCACAGGCGACGGCCTCACCCACCGATGAACCCACAGTGATGCCAACCGCGCTGCCGGTCGATGACCGCGCGTTCCAGGTCGGCATCCAGGTGCAGTATGCTCTGGATGGCAGCCAGGAAATGCAGGAATTATGGATGGGCGAAGTCGAAAAGCTCAGCATGAAATGGTACAAGCAGCAGGTTCGCTGGGAGGATGTTGAACCCGAGCAAGGTCAGTACAACTGGGGCCTGCTCGATAACGCCATCAATACCGCCGCTGAGCATGGCATCAAGGTCATGACCTCGATCGTGACCGCGCCAGAATGGTCGCGCGAGGCAGGTGTTGACCTGAGCAAGCACGGCCCACCAGCCGACCCACAGACCTATGTCAACTTCGTGACCACCATGGTCCAGCGCTATCCAGGTAAAATCCACGCGATTGAGGTCTGGAATGAGCAAAACCTCGACCGCGAGTGGACCTCCGTCGATGGCTTGAGCGCAGCCAATTATGTCGACTTGCTGCGCCGCACCTACACGGCAGTCAAAGATATTGACCCCGGCATCATCATCATCAGCGGCGCGCTCTCACCAACCGGTGGCTGGACCGAACCGGATGGCCGTGTCAGTGCGCTGGATGACTTCGTCTATATGGACCAGTTGATCCAGGCCGGGCTGCTGAATTACAGTGACTGCGTCGGTGCCCATCACAACGGCTACAATATCGGCCCCAGTATCGCCTGGGATAATGTCACCAACGATCCCAACGCAACTTTCCGTGGGCCATTCGATAATGCCCACCACAGTTGGAGCTTCTACAGCACACTGACCACCTACGCCGAGAAAATTCGGCTGGCGGAAGGCGATCAAGGATTGTGCGTGACTGAGTTCGGCTGGCCTTCCACGGAAGATATGGATGGCTCGCCGGAAGGCTTCGGCTTTGCTGATGATAACACCCTGGAAGAACAGGCCGAATGGACTGTCGAAGCCATGGACCTGATGGAAGAATGGGGCACGGTCTGGCTGGCCTTTGTGTGGAACCTCAACTATGGCCCACAGGCGGGTTGGGACCCCAGTAACGATAATGTGCCTTACTCGATCATCGGCAAGGACTGGAACTTCCGTCCAGTGTACGATGCGATCGGTCAATGGGAACTCGCGCATCAGGAACGTGCCGGACAGTAAATGAATCGACTCAACATGATAGGGGTCATTGCTGGCATTTTGCTGGCTCTGGCCCTCTTTTTTACCTTCCTGCTTACACGTCCTCCAGCGGACCCCTTCCAGGCATCCGCTGTGACCGATCCGCCATTTACCTCGCTTACGTACGGCATCCAGACTTTTTTATGGTGGGATGATGGCAGCGTCGGGCTGCATCTCGACTGGGTGCGGTTGATGAACTTCAGCCATGTCAAGCAGATTTTCGCCTGGGAGGACATCGAAACCGTTCAAGGCCAGATGAATTTCAGCCGGGCCGACCAAATCCTGGGTGAGGTGGAACGGCGCGACCTTAAGCTGGTGGTGCGCCTCAGCGACGCGCCGGAATGGGCGCATCCGAGCGTGGAAGGTCGCAAAGACGACGATTTTATCGACGCGCCGCCGGATGCAGAATATATGGATGCCTGGGCGGATTACTGCGGTGCAGTCGCCGGGCGCTATCCTGGTCGCATCGCCGCTTATCAAATCTGGAACGAACCCAATCTCTCGCGCGAGTGGGGCAACCAAACTCCAGATGCCGCCAGTTATGTCGAGCTGCTGCGCCGTTGCAGCGAGGCAATCCGCGCCAACGATCCAGCGGCTATCCTGATTTCAGCCGGACTATCCCCCACTGGCAACTGCTGTGAGATCGCACAGCCAGACGACCAGTATCTCCAGGCATTGTACGATCTCGATTTCCAACGCTATATCGATGTGGTAGGAATGCACGCGCCGGGGTATTCTAAACCAGAACTCAGCCCGGATGAGGCGGAAGCGCAGGGCAGCCAGCGCTTTTTCACCTTCCGCCGGGTGGAAGATCTGCGCCAGATTATGATCGAAAATGGGGATGCCGCGCGCCAGGCGGCGATTCTGGAAGTGGGCTGGCACACCGATACCAGCGGCAGCAATCCAAATTATGCCTGGTATGGGGTCAGTGAAGCGCAGCAGGCAGAATATCTGGTGGCCGCATACCAGTATGCGGTCGATCACTGGCGGCCCTGGGTGGGGTTGATGTCCGCGATTTATATCGCCAATCCGCGCTGGACACCAGAGGATGAAGAATTCTGGTGGAGCATCACCACCCCGGATGGATACATCCGACCCGCTTTTGTCGAATTGGCGAACATGGCTAAATACTGCGGTGACCGGGTCATTCCGGCACGCGCGCCTGACAGCCCGGAGGCACTTGGACTTGTCACAGTCACTCCTTGCACTTAGTTACTTTTTTCATCTTATCGCGACCGTCGTTTGGATCGGCGGGCTGGTGACGATGGTGATCCTCGTCTGGCCGGAAACACGGCGTCTGTTGGATGCCAACCCGGCGCTGCACGGCCTGCTCACCCGCATCCGTAAGCGATTTTTCTCACTGACTAATTTCAGTCTGGCGGTCTTGATCGTCACGGGTCTGGTCCAGATGACCGCAGACCCTAATTACGATGGCGTGCTCCAGTTTGATAACGAGTGGAGCAAGGTAATTCTGCTCAAGCATATCGCGATCTTCGGCATGTTGATCTGCGGGATTGCGCTTCAATTCTGGGTCGCTCCGGCGTTGGAACGCGCCAGTATGCTGGCTGAACGCAGCAAAGGCGATCCCGCAGAGTGGGAAAAACTGCGGCGCAACGAAGTTCGCCTGACCTGGGTGAATGTCATTTTAGGAATGCTGGTGTTGGGCTTTACTGCCTGGGCAACGGCCATCTAGGGGGATGCATTGTCGAGTCGTACCGGTTTTGCCCTGGCTGTTGGCCTGCTGCTCATCGCTGTTTTTTTTCGCTTCTGGTCGCTGGCAACACTGCCTGCTGGATTGAGCGATGCGGAAATTGTGGATATTCGCATCGCCGAGGCCGTCCGTGCCGGGCGTATTGAAGTTTTCTACAACCTGTCTCCATTAGGCGCAGAGGGCGGTCGCGAAGGGCTCTATCATATCCTGCTGGCCGTGATTACGGCATTTACTGGCAATGGTCTGATCGGTTACCGGATGCTATCGGTTTTTGCCAGCCTGCTCACGCTGGCGCTGATCTACGCCGTGGGCATGCGCTTGTATGGCCCCTTGGCTGGCGTGCTGGCAATGGCGCTCACAGCCGTCAGTATGCTGCCGGTGGTTCTGGGCCGCAACGTGGGACGAGAAACGTTCTTGCCACTGCTGGTCGCCGGAACGCTGCTGGTGCTGATCAAAGCACTGCCGGTCTACCAGCGATCAGACCGGCACGCCCCCAGTACCGCAACCTATGGTGGAATGGGTTTGCTTTTAGGATTGAGTTTTTATATCCACCCAGCCAGCTTCATGATTACGCTGTTTGCCATGTTGTTTATCGGTTATATGGTAATTTCGCCGGCACCACTTTCCCGCCGCACGATCAGTTACAGCAGCTTCGCCATTCTGCTGCTCATCATCATTATCATTCCCTATCTGCTGTCGAGCATTCGCCTGCCGGCGCTGGATGGCGCGGGACGGGTTTTCGGCGGTTATACGATTGATCAGCTTTCCCCTATTCAAGCGTTGTGGAATGGCTTCCGGGGATTGTTTTTCGTTGGCGATACCAATCCGACCTACAATCTACCGGGCCGTCCGTTGTTTGATCTGGTCAGCGGCGTGTTTATCCTGATCGGTTCCCTGACCGCCCTACGTTCCTGGACACGCCCGCGTTATATGCTGCTGCTGATGGCCCTGGTCATCTTATCACCCATCGCGTTTTTGAACGTGAACAGCCCCAATTTCGCCCGCAGTTCTGTGATCCTACCGATGTTGGCGTTGCTCTTCGGCCTGGGCGTTGTCACGCTGAGGCGGAGCCTTGCCCCAGGGACACGGTGGGTGTTGAGCCTGGGTGTCATTGTCTTACTGGGATTCAACCTGTTCTGGGTGAGCCGCGATCTATTTCAAACCTGGCCGGCACTGCCAGACATGCAAACCGCCTATCACAGCCGCATCGGCCAGTTGGCGCATCACGTCGATCTCACGGCTGAGAAAATCCCGACCGTCATTTGCGCACGCAGCGTCTTTCCCAGCCAACCACGCCGTGAATTGAGCGATAGCCAGCTCCTGCTGCTCATGATGAATCGCGAACGGCCCACAATCCGCTTCGCAGACTGCGGCACTGGCCTGATCTTTACCAATGGCGGCAGCGAGGAACAGGTCATCTTTACCAATCCCAATACGCTGCCCAATATACATCCCTATCTACGGGAATGGCTGGAACAGGGCCTTGTCGTTGACCGCCCTGGCATACCACCAGATTCGGTGGTGATGCTGGATGTCAGCAGCGCGTTGGCGGATAAACTTGGTCTTTTCACTACGACAGTCACATTAGATTATGCGCCGGAAACAAACGGCAGCGAGGGACCTATAAATCCACCTGTCCGTTACGGCGGCAATCTTACCCTGCTCGGCTATGAACCAAACCCGGATACGACTTACGTACCCGGCAGCATCGTCACGGTAATCACCTACTGGCGTGTTGAAGGCCCGCCCCCGCCGGATATGCGCCTGTTCACGCATATCCTCTCCGACCCGGCGAACATCATCGCCCAGACCGATACGCGCAGTGTCCTACCGGGCCAGTTGCAGGAACGGGATATTTTTATCCAGATTACCTTTGTATCCCTGCCCCTTTCTACCCCACCGGGTGATTACGCGGTATCGGTGGGCGTCTATCAGGACAGTGACCGGATGCGTATGAATGTGCTGGATGATGATCGCCCACGTGGAACCCGGCTCTTTCTGAACAACCATCCTATTGTTGTCCACCAGCCAGCAAGTGAGTAGTTATGTTTGAAATTGTCTTTCTCGGTACGTCTGCCTCCGCGCCATCGATCCATCGCGGCCTGCCATCCATGGCCGTGCTGGCAGGCGAACACCGTTTTCTGGTGGATTGCGGCGAAGGGACTCAACGCCAGATTTTGCGCAGCGGGATCGGCTTTAAGAAGCTCAATCGAATCCTGCTGACCCACGCGCATCTCGATCATATCCTCGGTTTAGGCGGACTGGTATCGACCTTCGCGCACTGGGAGAACATCGAGCAGTTGGAAATCTGGGGCGGCAGATCCACACTGGCCCGTGTGGAAGCGCTGCTGTTTGGCGTGGTGCTTGATTACGAGCGTATTGCCGTCGATATTCTTCTGCATGAGTTGGAAAATGGCATATTCTTCACTAGCAAAGCCTTTACCGTCAAGGCATTTTCCGTCATTCATCGGGGCAGCGGTAACT